>DJEP01000026.1:100710-142430 GCA_002431915.1 Lachnospiraceae bacterium UBA5895
AGCTCAATATCTTATATATGATACTTTTTTTCCGTTTCGCTGTCAACCCTCCAGGGCTCTGCTTTTGTTAGAAATGCAGGCTTTTTCACGCAAAAGTGGGACAGTGTTTTCTCACTGTCCCACCTTCTCTTTCATCTTTTTCAAATAAGCATCCTTCACTGCACATTTTTCTTCTAACTGACGGATCTGTTTCTTCAGATCCTCCAGATATTCCGCAGTAACCTTTACGCCTCCGCGGACTGCAACATCTTCATGTCTGCTCATCTCCTCCAGCCATTGATGAATGGAGTTTTCCCGCAGATCATTGTAAGTATTATCTTCCTGTGGCTGCCACATTTTTGTTTCCTCTTAATATTTGATCTCTTTGCCGTCCAGTCTCCACTGTCTGAACTCTGCGGATGCGGACAGTAACAGGTCGGAAGAAGAATTCAGTGCAGTCTCTACGGAATCCCGGATCACACCGATGATAAAGCCGACACCTACGATCTGCATAGCGATGTCATTGGGAATACCGAACAGGGAACATGCCATGGGGATCAACAGCAGAGAGCCGCCTGCCGCACCGGACGCACCGCAGGCTGCAAGGGTTGCCAGTACACTCAGCACGATACCACTTAAGAAATCCACCTGGATTCCCAGAGTATGAGCGGCTGCCAGTGTCATAACCGTGATGGTAATCGCTGCACCATCCATGTTGATAGTTGCCCCCAGAGGGATGGTTACGGAATAAGTATCCTTATCCATTCCCCACTCTTCGCAGGCCTTCATATTTACCGGAATATTGGTTGCGGAGCTTCTGGTGAAAAATGCGGTAATGGCACTCTTCTTCAGGCATTTGAAGATTAGCGGGTACGGGTTCTTGCGGATGCACCAGAAACACGATGAACGGGTTGGTCACAAAGTAGATAAACAGCATGGAACCTACCAGTACTAACAGAAGCTTTCCGTATTCGGTGAAGATCTCCAGTCCGTTGGAAGAAATGGAGCTGAATACCAAACCCAGGATTCCGAAGGGAGCCATGCTGATGATCCAGCTGACTACCTGGGAGAGACCGTTGGAGATATCATCCAGGACTTTCTTGGTGGTATCATTGGCTGCTCTCATACCGACACCGATGATCACTCCCCAGGTCAGAACGCCGATGGTCAGTCCGCATACGATACGCAGGATCAGGCTGATGCTGTTCCACTTTTCAAATAGTTTTTTCATACTTCTACACTCTTCTTTCCCTTTTCTGGTGTATACATGTACATCATTGCACACACTATTTGCCATTATATAGTATTTTTCCTATAAAGACAAGTGTATTTTCTTCGTGGACATTTTGGGAGCATTTGTTTTCGATTTCTCTATAAAATATTTGCCACCACAGAGATCCCCACTTTCATGACTCCTGCCAGCACCATGACCAGGATGGGATTCATTTTCGTCTTCCGAAGCAGCAGCACACAGCTTCCGAAGATCACCACCATGCTCCACGCAGTTCCGGTCAGGGAGATTGTCTCCCCATTTCCCCAGAAAGCATTTTTCAGGATTAGGATACCCGACGATGCGATCATTGCCACCACCGCCGGTCTTAAGGACTTCAGCACTCCCTGTAGCAGTTCCATCTTCCGGTACTTCAGATACAGCTTCGCTAAGATTGTCACAATGATACAGGACGGAAGAATGCATCCTGCCGTGGCCACCACAGCTCCCGGGATCCCGGCGATCTTCAGTCCCACAAAGGTAGCGGAGTTTACTGCAATAGGTCCCGGTGTCATCTGTGATATCGTAATCAGATCCGTAAATTCCGACATGGTAAGCCACCCATGGAGTGTGACCACCTGACCCTGGATCAGCGGCATGGCTGCATAACCGCCTCCGAAGCTGAACAGTCCGATCTGCAGGAAACTCAGAAATAATTGCAGATAAATCATTTTCCGGCCCTCCTTTTTGTAAGGAGTGTCCGTATCACGCCAAGCAGTCCGCAGGCAATCACGATATAGATCACATTAATCTCCAGAACGCATGCTGCCAAAAAGGTCCCCAGCAGAATCCATATTGACACAGAGTCTTTTTCTTTTACGATGGGTGCTCCCATATCATAAGTCACGGAAGCAATCACCGCTCCCACCCCGGCCTGCATTCCGGACAGCATCTGCGCGACGAAGAAGTTACTGCGGAATGCATTGTAGCAGACGGAGATCAAGGAAATGATGACAAAAGGGGGCAGGATCGTTCCGAGGATCGCCACCAGTGTCCCCGGGATCCCGGCCAGCTTATACCCCACCACGATGGCTCCGTTGACTGCGATCGCACCGGGCGAGGACTGGGCAATGGCCACCAGATCCAGCATTTCGTCTTCTCCGATCCAGTGGTATTCATCCACAAACTTCTTTTTCATCAGGGTGACGATCACATAACCGCCGCCAAAGGTGAATGTGCTTAAATATAATGTGGACAGGAATATTTTCCATAATCTCTGTCTGAACTTTTGGGTATCTTTTTCCGACATATCATATATCCTATTTCTATCTAATATGTATTTCTTCGATTACTTTACCATTTTTCCCTGTTCTCCGCAAGACGCGAAAAGGTCCCTCGGGATCTCCCCGAAAGGCCCTTCTGTATCATTTATCTTACTCTGCATGATGCTCCACATGTTCAAACGTGAACACATTCAAAAACTGTTTTGCTCTCTCCGTCTTCGGATGTTCGAAAAATTCTTCCGGAGCAGCCTCTTCCACGATCTTTCCCTGATCAATGAAGATCACTTTATCCGCTACCGCTTTGGCGAACTGCATCTCGTGGGTAACGATGAGCATGGTCTTGCCCTGCTTTGCCAGATCCAACATAACATCCAGCACTTCTCTCACCATCTCCGGATCCAGTGCCGCGGTCACTTCGTCAAACAGCAGGATCTCCGGATGCATACAGAGCGCACGCACAATGGCCACTCGCTGTTTCTGACCGCCGGACAACTGTCTGGGATAGCTTTTCGCCTTATCCGCCAGTCCCACGCGCTCTAAAAGTTCCATTGCTTCCTTCCGCGCTTCTGTTTTATCCCGTTTCTGTACCTTGACCGGTGCCAGCGTAATGTTATCAAGTACGGTCAGATGTGGGAATAATTCATAGCTTTGGAAGACCATACCGATCTTCTGTCGCAGCGTTGTAATATTTTTGCTGCCCTTGCGGATGTCCATTCCCTGCAGCTGTATGGTTCCACCCTGGATCGGCTCCAGCGCATTGATACAGCGAAGCAATGTACTTTTACCGCAGCCGCTGGGTCCTACCACTACCAGGACATCTCCCTGTTTTACTTCCAGATTGATTCCGTCCAGAATCTTCTGCCCTTCGTATTCTTTTGTCAGGTTCTCTATCTTCAACAATGTCTCTGCCATGTCATATCTCCCTTTCTAATTCCACTTTTTTTCCAGTACTCTCGCCAGCACACTGAAGGGCCAGCAAGCCAGAAAATACAGGATGAATACTACCAGGAATACACCAAAGGCTGCATTCGGACTGCTCATACGGTTGGCTTCGATGATCTGCTGTGCTACTTTCAGCATCTCTACCACACCGATCATCAATACCAGGCTGGTGGTCTTGATCATACGGGTGATCAGATTGATGGACAGCGGAATCAGACGCCGTACCGTCTGCGGAATAATAATATACAGATACGTCTGCACCTTACTGAAGCCTAATGCTTCACTGCTCTCATACTGGTGCTTTGGAATACTGATCAGGGCACTTCTCACCAGATCTCCCATCTCCGCGGTTCCCCACAGGACGAATACGATCACGGAAGCCACCTCACCGGATAAGTTCCATCCCAGTGCTCTGGTGGAACCGAAATATACGATGAACAATAATACCAGCTGCGGCATGATACGGATGAATTCCAGATAGACGCGGAAAATCGCTTTCACCACTTTGTTTTTTACCGTCATCAGTGCTCCCACCAGAATCCCAAGCGGCATACTGATCAGAATCGATACGATACTGATCTTCATGGCTACCCACAATCCCTGCAGCAGACGGAGCATATTTGTGCCTTTGAATAAAACATCAATCCCCAAATCCGGCATAACGCATCCTCCTCTCCACCAATGATCCTATAATTGATACAGGCAACAGGATCAGCAGATAAAATACTACCAGGAGGAACAGACTCTCCGTAGTCTTATAATAGAGACCGATCAGATCTTTGGCCGTGAACATCAGATCCATCAGGCTGATGGCACTGAACACGCTGGTCTCTTTTAACAGGAAAATAATATTTGCCACAAATGCGGGAATACTGGTGGACATTGCCTGTGGCAGAATCACGTACTCCAGCACCTGTCGGGAATTCATTCCCAGGCTGATGGCGCTTTCACTCTGAATGGGTTCTACGGATTCCAGACCGCTTCGGAATGCCTCTGCCATATAGCTGCCGCCCAGGAACGCCAGTCCCACCACGCCGCACAGCTCCGCAGACATCCGGATGCCGATCTTTGGGAATCCGTAATAGATAAAAAACAGCTGTACCAGAAGCGGTGTGTTACGGCTCAGTTCCACGTAGACCGCCACGATCCACCGAAGCACCGGCACTTTATAATATTGAATGGCCGCACAGGTCAGGCCCACCAGAATTGCAAACAGAATTCCGATGACACCGATTTTCACGGTAAGCCACGCTGCCTTTTCATACATGGGCAGATATTTTCCTATAAATTCCCAGTTCATGTATTTACGTCCTTTCCGGAATATTTCTAACATTTCAAGCAATCTTTTAAATCTTTTAGATTATAGCAAATGTATTTCTCATATGCAAGAAAAGACTGCGGCGGCAACATACGTGCCCCGCAGTCCCCTCTCTATCATTTTATTCCGTCCGGTTCTTATTGTGCATTTACCTTGCCGCCTTCTATCACCAGACTGTCCTCATAGTCCAGGCCATAGGTATCTGCCAGAGTTGCCTCGTAGTCTGCATGGAAAAAATTCTCCTCGCCAAGGCTTACAATCTCATCATTGATCCAGTCAAGTAGTGTGGTGTTGCCCTTGGATACTGCGGGAGCAATGGTGTCTGCGCTGCCCAGAGAAGGAATACCCACGGTGTAGCCCTCATTTTGTATGGAAAATGCGATAACCTCGGTATTATCGTTTGCCCATGCCACAGAAGTCCCGTTTTCGAAAGCTTCCTTGGCCGTCGCATAGGAGTCAAACTTCTGCAAAGGAATATCCGGATAATTTTCGATCAGATAAGTCTCTGCGGTAGTACCGGAAATTACGATGATGGAATCATCTGCATTCCAGTTATCCAGAGTGGTGATTACATTGTCATCCCTGGATACCACGCCAAGTGCCACGTTCATATACGGAGAAGCAAAGTCAACTTCTTCTGCTCTCTCGGGAGTTACGGTGAAATTGGCCAGGATCACATCCACCTTGCCAGTCTGTAAATACTCAATACGGTTGGCAGCCTCGGTAGATACGAAGTTCACATCTACCCCCAGATCCTCACCGAGTCTTCTGGCAAAGTATACATCATAACCCTGATACTCCCCGTTCTCATCCACATAGCCGAACGGGTTCTTGTCGGAAAATACACCGATGTTGATGGTACCGCTCTCCTTGATCTCATCCAGAGTACGGTATACGGCTTTGCTGCCTGCATCGCTGCCTCCGGTAGCTGCTGCACCGTTGTCACTGCTGCCGCATGCGGTCAGCCCCAGTGCCAGTGCTCCTGTTAATGCCAGTGCCAAAACATTCTTCCACTCAAACTTTTTCATAATCCTTTTCCTCCTCTTCGATGTCTTACTAAAGTGTCGAATCAACTTATGGATAGGATTATAATGCTTATTTCATAGTATGTCAATAGGAAAATAGGAGATTTATTTAAATACCTTTCAGCTAATCGTAAAGCTTTCTCCCTTTCTGAGACGGAGTTTGTATTTCTGATTCCCGTATTTTACCATGGTATCCACGTCCGAATCTGCGGTAAAAATTGCATGAGCCAACCTCCCGTCCCTCCAGGCCATGTTCAATCCCAGATTGCCCACCAGACGCATTCCACGTACCGAACCGGTCTTCCACGCTGTCGGCAGAGCCGGAAGAAGAAGGATCCGCTCCTCACTGCTCTGTACCAGCATATCATTCATTGCAGCACAGATACCAAAATTGCCATCAATCTGGAACGGCGGATGTTTGTCGAAGAGATTCGGGTAGGTAGATACCTGAAGCATCTTCCGGATATTATCATACGCTGCCTCAGCATCCCACAGACTGACATAATGATTTGTAATCCAGGCTCTGCTCCAGCCGGTATGTCCACCGCCATGAGACAGTCGATACTCCAGTGTCTTCCGACAGGCCGCTGCCAGTTCCGGAGTACCATCCACCGTAATCTCCCTCGCGGGATACAATCCGTACAGATGGGAAATATGACGATGCCCGGGTTCTGCTTCTCCGTATTCTTCCATCCATTCCAGCAGACGTCCATCCCGGCCGATCCGGTCAGGCGGCAGCCTGTCATACATTTCTCTGATCTGCTCCATCAATGCCCCAACCTCTTCCACCCCCGGAATCTCACAATCCTCCGGTACCTGTCCCCCCAATTCTTTCCAGGCTCCCAGACATCCCCGGAAGAGGTCTCTCAGGATCTGATTATCCATGGTTGCACCGATACAGCAGCATCCTTTTTCTCCGTTTGGCAGGATATATGTATTTTCCGGGGATACCGAAGGATTTGTCACCAGATATCCGTCCTTTTCTTCCAGATAATCCACAAAGAATAGTGCTGCCTCTGCCATGACAGGGAATGCTTTCCGTAAAAAATCCCGGTCCTTTGTATAACGATAATGCATCCATAGATGAGTACACAGCCATGCACCGCCCAGTACCCAGTAAGTACCGGGATACCAGGTATCCTGAGGCGCAGTATCACCATGAATATCTGTATTGTGATGTGCTACGAAACCTCTGCAGCCATACATTTCTCTCGCCGTGTATCTTCCGTTCTTCTGTACTTTTTTCAGCAATGCAAACAGGGGCAGATGACATTCTGACAGATTGCAGCCTTCCACATGCCAATAATTCATCTCCGTATTGATATTGATCGTATACTTGCTGTCCCAGGCAGGGAAAAACTCATGATTCCAGAGTCCCTGCAGTGTGGTCGGCAGTCCTCCCGCTCTGCTGGCGGCAATGGCAAGATATCTTCCATAGTCATACAAAAGTTTTGTCAGTCCCACATCCTCTGTCTGCTCCGGATCTTCCGTCTCTTTCCGCAGCCTCTCCAGTCGCAGATCCGTGGGAAGACTTTCATACTGATCTGCACCTTCTACTTCGAAAGCAAAACGGTCAAACAAAGATTTATGGTCCGCTATATGCTCTGCCTTCAGTGTATCATAAGACCGACGCATGGCTGCCTTCAGGCGCTGATCCATTTTCTCCGCAAGAAGTGCCTGCATGGCCATCTGGCGCAGGAACTCGTCTCTCGCAAATCCGGTCAGTTCTTCATCCAGCCCCGCAGGCAGTTCCCTGCCGGCTTTCAGATACTCTTCCGCATACCGATCCTTTTCCGGTGTACTATAGTGATAGGTGGAGTCTGCTGTAAACCACAGTATCACTTCCGCAGCCTCTTCCGCTTTCAGGTATTCTCCCTGGGTTCGTATCCTTCCGCCATTCGCCATCGCCCGCAGTTCCATGGCAAATTCATAGCCCCCCCGCCCCAGATTACCATAAAGTCTTATGCCATTGTCTCCGGCCTTACAAGTTCCGTCAAACCAGCTCTCTCTTCGAAGTTTCGCCAGAAAATTCACTTTTCCCGTGCCCCTTGCGCGGAAACGCATCACCAGGCAATCCAACGGATGCGAAGCAAATATTTCCCTCTCATATATACTGTCGCCAACAGTGAACTCTGTCCGGCAGATTGCCGTTTCCAGATCCAGACATCTCTCATAATGTTTTGTTCCTTCACAGAGAATCATATCCCGCAGTTTACCGCTTTTCCGTTCTCTGCCGCCTTCGATCCCATCAAAGAAAAACTGTACTTCCCCAAGTGTCTGATAGGGATGCATTCCTTCCGGGCAGGCCGATAATGCGGTCTCCATCAGATGCTCAGCCTCCGGGATTCTGCCGTCCCGAAGGAGTTGTCGTATCTTCGGCAGATTTTCTTTTGCATCGGGATTGTGACGGTTTACGGGTCCACCCAGCCAGATGCTCTCTTCATTTACCTGGAGTCGTTCTCTGTCCGTACCTCCGTAGACCATGGCACCGATTCTGCCATTTCCTATAGGAAGAGCTTCTTCCCATTCCAATGCCGGATGATCATACCACAACCTGCTCATGCCATTCCTCCTCTTTTTTCCTGTCATCATATATATTTTTACACACATTTCCCTGATTCTGACTGTATTCTAACATGTTTTTCCTAACAGCAAAAGCATCCGCTTATCGCCGATGCTTTTGCTTCTGTTCTTATCAGCTGCCCTTATTCTGTTACCACACCTTTTTGTAACATGATATTGGCATATAGTGCGCTCTCTCCGGTTGCAATAATGGCATAGACCTTTTTTGCCTCCTCATAGAAGGCAAAGCGTTCAATCTGTCCAATTGCACTGCCACCGCGGGAATCGTGTTTTGCGGTGATTTTTTCATAAGTCTCCCAGATCGGTGTCTCCACCGGATCCCCGGGCATCACCTCCATCAGATTCACCGGATGCTCCACGTAACTATCCAGTGGAAACACCTGTAAAATGGCATCCAGAATCTCAGGCGTACCATGTCCGTCCATCCGTATCACAATTGCATTCTTCCCCATGGACTCAGCCGGAAAATTACCGTCTGCGATGATCAGTCTGTCACTGTGTCCCATCTCACAAAGTACCTTTAATAACTCGGGAGATAATATTTTCGGAATTCCTTTTAACATGCGCTTACCCCTTTCATGACGTGATTTCTCCGTCCACATCCCACAGATCCTGCCAGTCGGTTGCTCCGGGCCACAGAAATACCTGACCTTTGATCAGGCGGCAATTTTTGTCTGCTTTCCGGATCGTCTCCATCTCTTCCTCTGTCAGGGGATCTTCTGTGATGCATTTCAGATTATCCACATATTGATATTCCTTTACCGAAAAAGGAATCGGAATCTGTCCTCTCTGTACCGCCCACTTCAGGCAGATCATGGCAGGATGTACGTGATGATGTTCCGCAATCTCCAGAATCTCCGGCATCCGGGTATCTGCAATATCCTCTTCCGTCCGGTCTCTCTCCGGTCTGGAGGGCGATCCGATGGGGCAATAACCGATGGGTTGAATCCCTTGTGCCAGTGCATAGTCATACAATTGCGGCTGCTGAAATCCGGGATGCAATTCCATCTCCAGGAACATCGGCTGAATCCTGCACAGTGGCAATACTGCCTTAAGTTTCGGTACTGTCATATTAGACATGCCAATGTATTTTACCCTGCCTTCTTCCACCAATGCCTCACACTGTCTCCAGGTATTCAGGAATTCCGTCACAGAAAACGGTCTGGAATCCGGATTACGGGAATCTCCGTCACAACCGGGAGCATGATAATTTGGAAAAGGCCAGTGCACCAGATACAGATCCAGATAAGATACCCGCAGATCCTTCAGGCTCTTCTCACAGGACTCCCTCACTCTATTGTGCATATCATTCCATACTTTGGAGGTGATAAACAAATCCGCTCTGTCCACGATTCCTTCTTTCAGGACACGCTCGATGCTCTCTCCGATGCGATCCTCATTCTGGTATACGGAAGCACAGTCGATCATACGATATCCTGCCCGGATGCCTCCGTATACAGCTTCTGCGATCTGATCGCTGTTATATTTATCGGATCCGAAGGTTCCGAGTCCGATTGCCGGTACCTTAAATCCGTCCGCCAGAGTCCGCTTTGGGATCCGGCTCTGCTCTATGATTTCTGCCATATGATAACCTTTCTTCCCTTAGTCTTCGGGGAATACCACTGCTACCTTGCCACAGTTTCCGCCTGCCATCAGTCTGTAGGCCTCTCCTGCCTGCTCCAGAGGGAATTCATCCGTGATCAGATCTTCCGGATGAATTCCCCAGCGTACCAGTCTCTCCACCAGTTCTTCCATTCTCCACAGTGAGGTTACCCAGCTGCCGTAGATTGTCTTCTGTCCGTGAATAATATCCGGACTGGGATTGAAGGTGCAGGTCCCTCCCTCTCCAACGAATGCGATCCTGCCCCACTCTCTGGTGGCACGGATCGCCAGCTGTCTTCCGGGATCACTGGCACTGGCATCGAAGGCTCTCTCCACACCATTGCCGTTTGTCACTTTCATAATCTGGTCATAAGCATCATCCGGTGCAAACACATAATCAGCCAGTCCCATCTTTTTCGCCAGTTCAATACGGTATGGATTCGTCTCCACACCAATGAGCATATTTGCTCCCAGTGCTTTCGCCAGCATAAGTGTTGCCAGACCGACAGGTCCCAGACCGGTCACCAGTACCGCATCATTGCCGCTGACGCCTACTTTTTCGATAGCTTCATATACAGTACCGAAACCACAGGCCACCTGTGCACCATCCTTATAGGTCAATTCATCGGGCAGTGCGATCAGATCTTTCTCTTCCGCAAGAATATACTGTGCCATACCTCCGTTTCTCTGCCATCCGTAAGCCTGACGGAATTTACTCTTGCAGGAAATATAATAGCCTCTTCTGCAATCGTTACATACACCACATCCGGAAATGTGATAAATAATAACACGGTCGCCCTTCTTGAATCTCTTCAGGCCTTCGCCTTCCTCTACGATCAGACCACAGGGTTCATGACCTGCCACGGTTCCGGGAATATAGCCTTCCGGACCTTTTCCCACATGTTCTCTGTAGATGCAGCGGATATCACTGCCGCAGATAGTCGTAGCCATTGCCTTGACCACAACCTGTCCATGTCCCGGCTTCGGCATATCGAACTCCCTGAGTTCTACTGTGCTGTTGCCCGGAAGAATTGCTCCCATCATTTTTTTCTGTTTCATTTCCTGTCTGTCCATTCTGTTAACCTCCTTAAAAGTAAAATATTATATGTTCTTCTGTCATTTTCTCCCTGTACGGATTGCTGTTGATACATTCATTCTAGTCCTGGAAAAATACGATTAATAGACATATTTACGACATATATAGCATATTTTTGTCGTGTTATAGCACTTTTTCAATTGACTTTTTTCTTTGTCGTTGCTACACTTTAAATCATCAGACAAGTCACGGCAAATCCGGACAGCAGGAGGCTTCATGAATCAGTCAGTGAACAATACTATCTATGGTCTCGATGTGAAAACCACTATCGACAACACAACTTTTCTAATTCTGAATATTGCTTTCGAACACTTTTTAAAGCCACTGCCACGCCACAGCCACGGTAACAACAGCTATGAACTGCACTACATCCCTAAGGGTCTCGGACAGGCAGTCATTGATGGCAGTTCCTATGAGCTTACGCCCGGCACACTATACATGACAGGCCCCCATGTGGAGCATGAACAGATTCCAAGTCCCCTGGATCCCATGACAGAATATTCCATCTATTTTCAACTGCAGGAAGAGGATGCTCCCCTCGTTTCTTCCGGCAGCACTGCGGACAAATTCCTGAAAAAAAGATTCTGGATCGGTTTGGATACCCAGAATCTTGGTGTACTGCTGGAACAGCTCTTCTATGAATTAAAATACAAATACACCGGCTATATGATCCAGGTAGAGGCGCTGTTGCAACAATGTCTTGTAAAAGTTGTCCGCAATTATGAAGGCAATCGTTTTTCGAAACAGCACTTTGCTCCCTCCAATCTAATTGACGGTAAAACGCTGATTATTGAGCGCGATTTTCTCTATCATTATGAGACCATTACTCTGGAAAATCTGGCGAAGACTTTAGGCTTAAGCGTCCGCCAGACAGAACGGTTCCTGAAAAAATACTACGGCAAAACCTTTCAGCAGAAAAAGCAGGAAGCCCGAATGTCCGCGGCCAAAATCTATCTGACAGACAAACGCCTGAGTATCACACAGATTGCGGAGAAACTGAATTACTCCACATCTCAGCATTTTACCCAGGCGTTCCGTCAGCATTACGGTATCACTGCCCATGAATATCGCAGACAACTCCAGGATCCGTTCGATTAGAACCGGATCCTGCACTGTTCTCCCTGTTTCAGATAACAGGATGCATCGCATTGCAAAACCGGGCAGGAAATTCTAACCTCCTGATCCTCATAAGATTCCAGTTCTGCTTCCACTGTCTTCTTTTCCAGATCCCATGCAAGTCTTCGGATGCAGACTCTTGTTCTGGCCATCAGGCCTTTCACGCAGCCCCTCTTCCACTCCTCCGGGAGTGCCGGAAGGAATTCAACCCAGCCCCGTTCGGAATATACAAGCGCTTCCTGAATAATTCCCTGTAAGCCCAGGATCGTATCCGTGCAATAGACGCCTCTGCAGCGATCCGTATTATGATCCGTCAGGAGACTGCTGTAGAAAATGTCACTGTGCACCAGCAGACGAAGGATCTCTCCAAGGCTTTCACTGTCCTTCAGTCTGGCAGCCACCAGTCCCTTATGGATCCAGCCATGGGCGGCCGTATCATCCTTGCCGGCATTCCCTATATTTCGATTCCTGATGGCCTGTCTGCAGCTTTCCGCAAGTCTTATATCATGCTGGGTCTCCACTCCCGGCCATGCGCAGTAAAGATGACTGATGTGGCGATGTTCGTGATTGTCACGCATCTGTGGAAGTGACCATTCTTTTAAGCCTCCGGTCTCGTCCGCCTGATATTCCGGCAGCTTTTTTGCAAGTTCTCTGCAGGCTGTCAGACGCTCCGTCGATCGTTCATCACCGATCCTCTCCTCCAGTTCCCTGATCATACGCAATACATCGGACGCAGCCGCAATATCCATGGCTGCATTTGCAGTGATCGTACTGGTATAACCAATGGGATAATTCTCCGGAGAATAGGATGGAATGATCAGATACCGTTCTCCGTCTTTCAAAAATGTCTTTCCCTTTTTATAATGGGGCTGTCCTTCTTTGTCCGTATAATATTCCGGTGTACACAACTGCTCCCAGAAGTGAAAAGTCTTCCACAATAAGGGGCGGAGAATCTCCTGTTCCAGATCCAGGCTTTTGTTTCCGCAGATGATAACAAGATCTTCAGGCAGCTGGATCTGACGATTGCCGAAGCACTGCCAGTACTCAAAGATCGGCACCATCAGCCAGGAAGCTCCGGCATTCCAGTACTGGAAAGGATAGTCAATATCATACTCTACCATAATTGCCCGATTACCGTCGGTATTCACCGGTGCCAACAGGGCGTCCCGCATGCCATAAACAGCTTTTGCATTCTCTGTCCAGTCCCCGATCTGACGAAGAATAAAATACATATATCCCCAGGCCGCTTTTTCCATGTGCCCGGTATTCATACCGGATACCTGAATATTCACATTGGCATCCATCGTATAGGCTCCGCTCCAGCCGGGATTCCATTCCCCTGTCCACAGTCCGCACAGTCTCGGTGCGGAATATCCGGCGCAGGCTGCCTGCACATATCTGCCTGTCCGGTAGATCCGTTCCACCAGTTCCTTCAGCATTTGCGGCGTATTTTTCTGCCGTTGCAAAAGTTCTGTATTGGTCTCCTCTCCCGTAGCTTTCCCCCCGGAATCCGGTGTGCTTTCCTCTAACTCAAAGCTTACCGTATCGTAAGTCTCTCTCTGCCGTTCTTTCTGTCCGGTCAACGCTCTCTCATAATCCCAACAGCCTTCTCTTGTCCGGTATTTTGCCACAGTTCTCTCCAGATCTGCCAGTACCGCATCGATGCATTCCTGTGCTTTCACCCCCGGAAAATCTTCCATCTCTCCCATCTCCACCTGGGCAGCCGTTTTCGCAAGGATCCAGACCGCCCGTGCCCCTCTGATATGAATTCTTCTTTTTTTGCCTTCCGTCTGTTCCAGACTTTTGCTTCCTCCCATATGCAGGATCCGTACCATGGTCACATATCCCTTATCCTGCAATTCACTGTCCGGAAATACCGGATAATGAGCTACCTGTCCGAGATAAGAGACCGCCTTATCATAGACCAGTTCATATTTCATATTTACTTCCGGTCCGATTCCCCGCTTTTTTACTCCGAATTTAGGCAGGCTCTCCGGCGGGTCTATGGAAATCGTCAGTTCCGGAAGTTCCTCTTTTCCGTCTGCCAGATACTGTGTCACCACACAATCCTCCCCGGTGACAAACGTACCACGGTGAAATTTCCCGGTCTTGTCCCGATAATCCACAATGATTTCACCGGTCTCTCCTTCCATCCGGCGGCTGTACCTTTCCACTTCCTGTTTTAATGCCGTGATCCTAAGCTGCATCCCCGGGTGAAAGGCATAAAGATATGTTCTTTTTCTGCCATGAACATTCCAGGTATCATCCATACGCAGTACCGCCTGTCTGGCCTCCTGCAGCTCGCCTCCCACTTCCGGTGGAGTCATTCTGGGTTCTTCTGTCGGCATCAGCAGTTCTATATTCTGATAGGTCAGTACCTCTTCATAGGGATCACAGGAACAGATTACTCCGCTGTGACCATTGCCTGCCACCAGTCCTTCCTGCCATATTTCACCTGTTTTCCTTTCCTTCTCGTTCATTCGTCTCCTCCTCGTCCCGAATCCTTTGTATTCTATTTTAAAATATGTTATAATCTGCTTGTTGCCCAAATATTACCTTACACGTGAGGAACCTGGTATGTATCAAGTAATCATTGTAGATGATGAGCCCCGTATTCTGGAAGGGATCATTCATCTTTTCCCCTGGAACAACTTCGGCTTTGAAGTCGTTGCTTCCTTTACCAATGGGAAAGAAGCCCTGGAATATATCAATGCCCACCCACAGGTGGATGTCGTTATGACCGATATCCAGATGCCGGTCATGACCGGTATTGAACTGTCGCAGAAGCTGAAAAACGAAGATATCATCGTCGTCTTTTTCAGCGCCTATCAGGATTTTGAATATGCCCGGGCAGCAATTATCAATCATGTCACGGACTACCTGATCAAGCCAATGAAATATGATGCCATGTCTGCCTGCTTTGAACGCATCCGGAAAACCCTGGATGAACGGGAGAAGGGTCATTATCTGCCTTACGAAGCCAATGCAGACGAGGCAGATTATGTGGCGATTGTGAAAAACTATATCAAATCCGATTATAAGACCGCAACATTGGAAAAGGCGGCTTCTCTGGTACACTACTCACCGGCTTATCTTTCTTCCGCTTTCAAGGCGGATACCGGTGTCAGCTTCTCCCGTTATCTGTTACAGGTACGGATGGAGCAGGCCATGCGTATGCTGTCGGATCGATCTGTCAAATTCTACGAGATTGCAGATGCCGTCGGATATCTGAACCCCAAAAATCTCACCCGTAATTTCAAGGAATATTATGGGATCACACCACAGGAATTCCGTGCAGGGAAACAGCCGGAAGTAACTCCTGAGAACAGAGGACCGTTATCATGATGCACCGATTTTTCTTAAAACGCTTAAAAGTATGGAGTTCTCTCCTGTTGATTCCTACCGGTCTTTTGTTTATATGCATCATGATCCTCACCGCAACCTCCCAGCTACAGACCATCAAAGAGACCACTCAGATTGCCACAGATGATTTCTGCCTGAATCTGGAAAGCACTATGGATGTATGCACTTCCCAGCAGGAAATGATCACTCTGAATTCTCAGCTGCTATTGTCCATGCGCAAGATCCTCTATAGCAGGAAGACTACATACACGGACTATGTCTTTTTAAACAGTATCAAGACTTTCCTTGGCAGTATCTCCGCCTCCCATCCACTGGTGGACAGCCTTTATCTTTATCTGGATGACAATAATATCTTTTTCTCTTCGGACAAGACGATCCGTTTTCTGATCAGCGATGTGGACGCCGGCTGGTATGATATCTATACCTCTCTTCCGGAAGATCAGGACACATATATTGTCCCCCGGACAATGAAGAATTCCACCTCATCAACATCGGAAAATGTACTTACGGTATATAAGCGTTTCTCTTATCTGGATGGTGTCATGGTATCCAACCTGTCTCTGGAAGAGCTGGAAAAAATGATGTCTGCAAAATCCACATCCTGGAAACACGGCATGTTTCTTCTGGACAGCGAACAGAATCTTCTGGCTTCTCAGGGTTTCTCTTCTGTTCCCGACTTTTCCGGAGTGGATCTTTCCACACTGACTGATGGCTTTCACTGGGAAAAGGTAGATCATCATTTCTATCTTACTTATGTGATATATCAACCCACCTACCGGTATTATACAGTGCAACTGGTTCCTATTTCCGCCATTGTTCTCTATTGTGCACAGAATTTACTGTTACCGCTGATCATGCTGCTGTTTACCCTGCTCATTATCTTTTTGTTCTCTTATCAGATCACAAGGGATAATTTCCGACAGATCCAGTCAGTGATTGATCTGTTCGGTAACGCGGAAAAAGGCATCTATCCTACTGAAAAAGACTCACCGAAAGATCAGCCGGATGACGAATACAGCCTGATTATGAACAATGTCATCCGCATGTTCTTAAATACCACATTTTTAAACAGCCAGTTGGCAGAACAGAAATACAAAAAACAGGCCGCAGAGCTCAGTGCTCTGCAGTTACAGATTAACCCGCATTTTATGGTCAACACCTTGCAGACCCTGGATTTCGAAGTCTACAAGATAGTGGGCGATCTTTCCACCGCCAATACGATCATCAGCAATCTGTCGGATATTCTCTCCTACTCTCTGGCCAATCCACAGGTTTCGGTATCGATTCAGGATGAGATCACTTATATCCATAAATATGTGGAAATACAGAAGTTCCGTTTTCCCGACAGTTTTTATTACTTTGAAGAAATCGACAATTCTGTACTGCCGCATGCGTTTAAGCGTCTCCTGCTTCAGCCGATTTTAGAGAACAGTATCAGTCACGGGCTGCGTCCCGGCAATCGCCAGGGAATGGTAAAAATTAAGATTTTTAAACGGGATGGCTGGATCCATATATCCATAACCGACAATGGTGTGGGAATTCCAAAAGACAAGCTTCAAAAGCTGAGATCAGATCTTATGTCAGACGCTTCCACACGTATCGGACTCGACAACGTGAACAAGCGTCTGACACTGACCTACGGTTCCGAGAGTGCTCTTCACATTTACAGTAAAGAAGGACTCGGTACCTGTGTGTTTTTCCGCATTCCGGTTCAGATTTAACCCTTCAGACCACTGGTGGCAATGCCTTCCACAAAATACTTCTGTGCAGCGAAGAACAGTATGATAAGCGGCAGAATGGACAGGAAGGACATTGCCATTACTTTATTCCACTGAACCACAGATTCTGAATCCAGAGACAATCTCAATGCCAGAGACAACGTATATTTTTTCACAGAGTTAATATAAATCAACACGTTTGTATAATCATTGTAGATCCACATGAACTGAAACAGACCTGCGGAGAAAAGTGCCGGTTTCATCAGTGGCACGAGGATCTTCACAAATACTTTCAGATCACTGCAGCCGTCAAGGTAAGCGGATTCATCCAGTTCTCTGGGCAGTCCGCGGATAAACTGGATCAGCATAAATACAAAGAACGAGTTCACGGACAGCAGACCCTGTAAGTAAAACGGCCAGTAAGTATCCACCAGTCCCAGTTTGTTAAACATTGCATAACGGGGAATCATAACTACCGCTCCCGGAAGCATCAGCGTGGCAATCAGAATGCCGAACAGGATCTTCTTGCCGGGGAACTGATATCTGGCAAATCCGTAAGCAACAATCGCACTGGATAATACCGTCAATACCGTAGTGATGATCGTCATCAGAAAGCTGTTTTTGAAAAAGGTGGTATAGGTTATCTTGCTGTTCACAAACCAGCCGTCAATATAACTCTGGAAGCTGAAGGATGACGGCAGCAGTTTGACGGATCCGAAGATCTCTGCATTACTCTTGAAGGTTGCGAAGAACATCCAGATGATCGGGTATAGCATCGCCAGTCCTATCAAAAGTACTACTATATAGGTCACCCAGGACACGCTGTTTCTCTTTTTAAGCTTTTTTCTCATCTCAGGTCCCTCCTAAAAATCGTTTCCGTCTTCGTAATATACCATCATGGAAGAGAATCGGAACAAAATCATAGTAACGATCATGATCATGATGAAGATCACCCAGGAAATTGCACATGCATATCCCATTTTATAGAAAGAGAATGCCTCTGTGTACAACTTCATTCCCAACACGTAGGTAGACTTTAACGGTCCTCCGTTGGTGATGACCAGTGAACTGGTAAAGCTCTGTAATGCAGTGATCGTCTGCATGATAATATTGAAAAATATAATAGAAGAAATCTGAGGTAATGTGATCTTAACGAATTTCTTCCAGCTGCTTGCTCCATCAATATCCGCTGCTTCATACAGATCCGCCGGTACATTTTTGAGAGCCGCCAGGAACATAACAAAGGAAGATCCGAACGTCCACAACTGCAACAGAATGATCGTTGGTAATGCTGTCTTGGGATCTCCCAGCCAGTGCAGGGTCGGCAGATGATTTGCCTTTAGGAGGGAATTGATAATACCTTCCTCCTGGAACATCAGCTTCCAGAGAATAGCAATACCAATACTTCCGCCGATCAGAGACGGGATATAGTAAATCGTACGAATGAAGTTGATTCCCTTCATATTTTTATTCATAACCAGTGCTACGATCAGAGCCACTGCTAATTTTCCGGGTACAGTAAATATTGTGTAGATCAGAGTAACTTTTACGGAATACCAGAATTCATTATCCGCAGTAAATAATTTCACATAGTTGGCCGGTCCGATCCATTTCGGAGAGGACATAATATTATATTCTGTAAAGGAATAGAACAGGGATGCAACAAAGGGATATACCTGCAGTCCGATCAATCCGATCAGCCAGGGGGCAATGAATACCAGTCCGATCCACTGCTTCTTTTTTAATTTTTTCTTTTTCGGTGTCATGTAGGGTACCTCCGCCTCGTAAATGTCTGGGGTATCCCGAAATCCTTCAGGATACCCCAGTATCATTTCTGTGTAGTACGAATCCGAAACTGATCCGGGATTACTTGGATGACAGATAATTGTCCAGAAGGCTGATCGTTGACTTGGCAACATCCTCAGGAGTACCCTGTCCATAAGCGACCTGAGTAGCAGCGTCCTGCAGGATTGCAGTTACTTCTTCCTCTGTGGTCAGACCCAGATCATTGGTTCCTGTGTAGGTCTGGATAATATCCACGCTATCCTTAGCGATGCCTTCCAGAATACCCAGTTCTGTACATGCTTCCTGACCTACGCTGGTAGGAGGTACGGAACGGACTGTCTTCAGGATCTTGGCTGCATCCGCATTATTGTAGAAATAGTTTAAGAACATCATAGCTTCTTCCTGATGCTCGCTCGCACCGCTGACACACATATACTGAGGTGCATTGCAATACCAGCCTTCATCCTTGGCATTTGCCATAACCGGAAGTTTGCCTGCGGCGAAGTTCCCATCGGGACATGCTGCCTGCAGAGTCTCTACTGTAGAGGAATATCCGAAAGCTGCCACATATTTCTGGTTGATCCAGTTGGGATCTGTTCCCAGATCCGCGCCATATGCGATAACAGTGGACATAGGTGCCGCAACGCCTTCATCGTACAATGTTTTAATATAGTTCAGTACCTCCACCAGATCTTTTTCCTCGAAACCTCTCTTCTTGGTCTCATTTACCAGAACCGTGTTGCCGGTCAGCTGCTGTAAATAAGGACGAACGATCATGGTATTCAGTTCAGAACTGCCCATGGTCAGCAGATACATATCCTTGTCATAATTCTTTACCTTCTTGCCCATTTCTACGATATCATCCCAGGTATAATCACTGCTGAAGTCAACACCGGTCTCATCAGCTACATTCTTGTTATAAATCAGTGCGTGTCCGGAGATACCGGTCGGTACACCGTACTGATGTCCGTCGAACTGTCCGTTGTTCTTTAAAATAGATTCTTCGAAGGTAGACAGATCAAAGACGTCTGAGAAATCTTTGAAGTCTGCAAAGTATCCTTCATTGGATTCTACATAGCCTGGCATCCAGCCGGTTCCCATCTGGAAGATGTCTGCTACCGTACCGGATACCAGCTGTGCTGTCAGTTTTTCCTGATATCCATCGCTGCTGCCGTACTCTGCTTCTATAGTGATCCAGGGATATTCCTGCTCGAACTTGTCGATCACATCCAGTGTCGCCTGTGCTCTCTCATCACCGCCCCACCACATAAAACGCAAGGTTACAGGATCATGGTTCTCCGCAGTTTCAGTACCTGCAGCTTCCTGTGTGGCTGCCGCCTGAGATGGCTGTTCACTGCCTGTCGTCTCTTCAGAAGCACTGCTGCCGCATCCTGCAAGAGATGCTGTCATTGCCATAGTTACGAGTAATGCTGTTAATTTTAACTTCTTCATTTAGTACCTCCTTCAATCACATTTATGTGTTTGCTTGATAAATTCATTATAGCGGATTTTACCAAAAGGTATGAGACACTCAGGTTCTCAAAATGGCACTTTGTTTTTTTGTTTTTCCGAAAAACACACTTATTTTATGATTTTGTAAAAAGAAGTTCGCTTTGTTATTTGTTTGACAGAAGTAATGCCGCAGTTATACTATAAATATAGTTGTAACTGACGATATTTTTATGTTCGGTGAAGGGAGCGTCCTATGAACAAAAGACGAAACAACCTTTGTCTCTTATTAATACTGATTCCTCTGGTATTACTTCTTGGAGTCTGCGGCTACTATTGTATCACAACGGCATTTTGGCCTGCATCCTTAAACGATCCGCTAATGGTACAGGAAGCTGTTCCGGAGCCTTCTTCGACTCCGCTCCCCACTTCCACACCTAAGCCAACACCTACTCCCTTTCCGGAACATGACATCACACTAATGGCTGTCGGCGACAACCTGATGCATCTGGGAATCGTAGCCAGCGGAAAACAGGCTGACGGTACCTATAATTTTTCCATGCTGTTCGACGGAATCCGCCCTTTTCTGGATACCGCGGATGTGAAAATCATCAATCAGGAAACCATCATGGGTGGAAATTTCCGCGGTTTCTCCGGGTTCCCCTATTTCAATTCTCCCACGGAGGTGGGGGATGCGATCGCGGATGCCGGATTTAATGTAGTATTACAGGCTTCCAACCATACGACGGATCAGAAGCTGGACGGCTTGCTGTACTGTGCCGATTTCTGGAAAAGTAACCATCCTGAGGTTATGGTGACCGGAATTCATGATAATCCCTCACAGGCAGAAGATATTCCGCTGCTCACCATAGATGACGTCACCTTCGCCATCTTAAATTACACCTACGGCGCCAATACCGAGACCCTTCCTTTAGATCTGCTGGGGCATCTGAATCTTCTGTGCGCGGTAAATGAGCAGACCGGGCAGATGGATTTCACCACCCTGAATCCACAGGTTCCGGAAGATATTGCCCGTGCAAAGGAGCTGGCCGATGTTGTCATCGTCTGTCCCCATTGGGGAACGGAGTATTCTTCTGAGATTTCAGGTTATCAGGAAAAATGGGCACTGGTCATGACGGAGGCCGGAGCGGATGTCATTATCGGAACGCATCCCCATGTGGTGGAGCCCATCGAATGGATCACCGCAGAAAACGGCAACGAAGCTCTATGTTATTACTCTCTGGGCAATTATGTGTCCACCCAGAAAAACGCTCTCAGCATGCTGGAAGCCATGGCCTGGATTACGTTTCACGTCACGGAAAGTGGAGTCTCCATCGACCGGGATGTTACTGGGGTGATCCCTCTGGTCTGCCAGTATACCTCCGGACCGGTACGCTTTGACAACATCTACCTGTTGGAGGATTATACAGAGGAGCTGGCCTCCTCCCATGGCATCCGCAACTACGGTGGGATCGTTCTTCACCTGGAAGACCTGCAAAAATGGAGCGACGAGATCCTGGGTGATTTCGTGCTCACCAAAGATCAGGCGCTCCATAATTCCACAACTAATCAATCACATTCCTCATACCGATGATGGGACTGTAATCCACGGCACTGATGATGACACCTTTCCGTGAGTTGGCGGAATGAATGATCTGTCCGTCACCGATATACAGTCCCACATGGGTACAGCTTTTTCCGCCATTGGAACTGTAGCAGACAATATCTCCCGGCTGTAATTCATCAGAACTGATGCTGCGTCCCGCTCCGCTGTACTGTCCTCCCGGGGTACGGCTGATCGAATAACCGAACTCCGCATAGACAAAACAGGTAAATCCGGAACAGTCTGTACCGCCGGACAGGCTGGATCCTCCGTGTACATAGCGATTTTCCAGATACTGCATGGCATAATCAATGATTCCCTGTCTGAGCTCCGCACTGGAAGTATAGGTAGTCGCTGGAAGCGTGATGTTCGTGATCACCTCCGGTGCCTCCTGTTCCGTGCTCTGTTCTCTCTTCTGCAGTGCTTTCTGCGCCGCAATCTCCGCCTGTTCCTCTTCTATGGTCTTCGCGTAGATAAATTCCTCGGAAATCGTCACATACTCCGCAGAGACATATCCTGCCTTATCTTCTGTGTACTGTACTTTCAGCCAGTCTCCGTCATTCTGAAGGATCTTGACTTTTTCCCCGTTGTCGATGTAACCGATCCGCTTCGCGTCCGTGGCCGGATCCTGTCGCACATTCAGACGGTCCGCGGTGACAACGGCATATCTGGTCACATAATTGTCCACTACTTCCGCTGCTGCATCTCCGTAAATGAAAAATTCCGCCTTGATATAACCTTCCACATTGCCGGAGACGATCCGGAACCAGTCCTGATTTTCTCCCGCCACATCCAGTATCTGCGCTACGGCTCCGTCATAGATCTTCCCCACCACAGCGCTCTCCGTGTTGGGTTCCGTCCTTACATTCACGTAATTGGTCACATTGGCGATGGCTAACGATGCATACTCATCTTCGTTCGTATCCTCTACGGAGGCTTCGTCTACCGGAACGTCCTCCGGATCTGCCAGTACTTCCGCGGCTCTGGGGTCCTCGGTCTCGCTGCCCTGCACCGCAAACAGATCCTCTATGGTAATCTCGCCGGTGGCCGGAATCGGTTCGACACCGATCTGCTGTACCTCTGCCGCATATGCTGTCTGTACCGCCGCTTCCCTCTGTATTTCTAATTCTCCGTTACCTGCTGCAGCCGTCAGACTTCCTCCGGCGAGAGCTACTGCCAGTACCATGATCATTCTTTTTTTCATTATAATTCCTGTTGCTTCCCGATAATGCTATTTTCAGTTGACTTTCGGAATTATAACACATTTTTCCAAAATAGACAATGCCGGCAGACTTTTCTGATATGTCTTATCATATCCCCTGATCCACGGCAGCTCCCTTGACATCGTCCTCCACCAGTTTCAGCTTATTCATCATATCTTTGATTTCCTGCTGTGCCTGGGCTACGCTGTCCGTGCCACCGTTTAATTTCTGCGCAGCTTCCACGATGTCCCGGGTCAGCTGTTCCTGCCCTTTTCTGTCTTCTTTTCTTGCTTCCAGTTTCTCTTCCAGCTCCTGTTTCTTCTCCTGTGCCTCTTGGGCCTTTTTCTTCTCCTCTTCCTGCTTCTCGTCGATGTGATCTCTGCCCTCATCGATCAGCATTCCCATGATCTCATCACTGGCAGCCCCCATCACCGCATCCGCCTGGTCTCTGGCTTCTCCCATGGGATTCGATTTCAGCCGTTCGATCTTCGTCTGGCGGATCACGGCATTCTCCGTGGTCAGCTCATTCTGCGTATCCATCGCCTGCTTGTTATATTCTTTGAGTCCTTCGGAAAGCTGTCTGACCTCATCGGAGTTCTCATCGTATCCCTGTTCCAGCAGGGATGCCTTGGTGTCCTCCATATCCTTGATTTCCTGCTTTCTGTCAGCCAGTTCCTGCGTCAGGGATTTTACTTTTTCTCTGCGTGCAGACGTATCATCGTCGATCTTCGATTCCCCAGCAAAAGCATCGCCTATGATCTTCATGGCTTTCTTCTGTGCCTGGGATTTTTTCGCTGCGACAGAGTCCGTTACCGCCGTCATGCTACGGGCATCGATGGACTTTCTGTTGCCGTTCTGTTTCTGTTTTGCAGCATTTTCTGTTGCATGACGGCTTTGAATTGTATCGGTATTCCTAAATATTGTATAATTTTTTACCTGCATCCTCTTTCACCCTTCTGTGATTTTGTACTTACCTTTTATATCGGCAAATACTCAAGAATACTAAACTGCACAGGAATTGTTCTCTACCCGAAGAAATTATACTTATTAGCCTCAAAAGCTTCCATATAGGTCGCCCCGTCGGAACCATACCGGTCAGACGCGCTGACCACATTTTCGGAAGCATTCTTACTGATATACTCACCGAGGAAGCTCAGTTTGGCGGCGATGCCATTTTCTCCTCCCAGTACCTTCTGCAAGATATCCGCATCCGCATTCCGGAATATTTTTTCATCCACGATCAGGCTACCATCCTTCGCCCGGGTAATTCCTATGCTTTCCAGTGCTTCTTTGCTGCCCACCGGAATGTCTTTCAATTGTTTCAGATAAAATTCATTCATGGTTCCGCCGGTGGTCTTCAGCTGCTTCATGGTAGCATTATATGCTTCCACCATTTTGTTCACATCACTCAGAATGTCCGTGGCACTGTTGCCGGTGGTGTCAGTACTTTTGCTGATGTTTTTAAACAGATTCTGGGATGACTTGTTATTGATAATGTCCAAAAGCGACGTTCTCTGAATGGGAATCCCGCTTTTTGCTGCGGAATTTGCCAGCATTTGGGTTGTGATCCTCATTTTACGACCTCCTTTGATTTGCAGTCAATTTTTACTTCTGCCTTTTATATCGCCGCTTTTCTTTTTCCTTTAATACACCTTGTAACGAACAGCCCTTTTTCTGTAACGAAAAAATCAGCAGGCTCATCACCCGCTGATTCCTTTCTGAAACATTCCCGGCTACACCTTTCTCAGATACTTCATGTATGCCGTGACAAAGTCATTGTACTTCTGCTTTGCCAAAAATACGCTCTCCCCATTTTTCAATTCTATATTGCTGTTGTCATACCGGACGACCTCCTGCAGGTTCACCAGAAATCCCCGATGGGAGCGGAAAAAGCGATCTCCCAGTCTCTGCTCAAGTACTTCCATTTTTTCGTAAAAACAGTAGGGTTCTTTCTTCGATTTGGTGTGCAGGATAATTTTTCCGGCCTGATTTTGTGCATAAATGATATCGTCCACCGGTATTCTGATATAGTTTCCACCTACTTTTATGACTAACGGTTCCGCGTTCTTTTTACTTTGAATCTGACGGATCGCCCTGTCCATGACTTCTGTAAACTTCTGCTCATCGATAGGCTTTAAGAGATAATGAAATGCCCCAACATCATACCCGTCAAATACATATTCCCGTAAGGCTGTTACAAAGATGATCAGGGCATCCGACTTCTCCCGGATCTTTCTTGCGGTCTCCATGCCGTCCGGTTCCGCCGCATCCTGATCCCGGTTCAGAGAAACGTCTAACAGGATCAGATCAAACGCCGTAGGATTCTTCATTAGTTCTCCCCCATCGGCAAACAGACTGACTTCCGCCTCTGTACATCTCTCTACCAGTTTTTTCAGGTATTCTCTTATGGGCTGCTCATCGTCACATATGGCTATTTTCAACATTCGTTTTCTACTCCCCCGGACCTTATTCCATTTATATATCTCCTTTTCTATATCGCCAATTTTCCTTTGAAATTCAATCCCATGTAACGAAATGCGGTTTTGATGTAACGAAAAATCAGCGGATGATTTCACCCGCTGATTGTACCATTTTTCATAACAAATTTCGTTTTCCTTATATTTATGAAAAATATTCTTTATAATGAAGCCTTTTTCTTCATAAATTTCATGTTTCTTCACGTAATATGAAGTTGAATGGTTAGAATGTATGAAAAATGCTTGTTTTTTCATAATATCAGCATTTATAGTCGTTTTTATAAAAAAGCAGAACACCCATAGGGAGAAGTACTATCAATCCGCGAACAATTCCCTCTTCCGCTCGATCATCTCGTCGATTTTCTCGATATATAAGCCCACATCCTTCACGTTGTCGCACCGCTCGATCCTTCCATCCGGGAAGACTCTCTTGGTGATGCTTCCGGCGCCCAGTGCAAGAATGGTCTGTTTCTCCTCCACAAGCAATCCCATATTGCGTATTATCCTGTAATACGCAGTATTATTGGATTTTTTGCTATCTGGAAAGTATTCCTAACAACGTATTACCAGGCATAATTCTTATCAAATTGATGTACAATTGATGTACTAACCCTTATTTTGATGTACTAAAGCGCCCTAAAGGACTCTTCCATACATTCTGTCTAAAATAATTTCAAATTCTCTGCAAGAGCTTCCATTGACTGCTTCTTTCTAGCTTCTGAAACCTCTGCATAGATGTTCATTGTTGTACCGATGTCAACGTGTCCCATAACCGACTGAATAACCTTCAGATTCGTTTCATACTCACAAAACCTAGCACAAAACGTGTGCCTGAGACTGTGACAGGTAAAATGTGGTAAAAGCAATGCTTCTCTTTTGTTAAGTGCTGCTTCATGCAACTCACAATCGTTGTATGCATCAATTATTCTGCTCAACGATCTGTCTAAATCCTGTTGCAGATAGACAGTTCCATAACGATTTAGGAATATAAAATCTGTATAGCCATCAATGTCGGACTTACAGAAAATACCATTATCATACTGGTACTGCTTAACCTCATCAAGTGCTTTTCGCACTTCACTTACCATTGGAATTTTGCGAATGCCCGCTTCTGTCTTTGGTGTGGAAACATAAATTCTTTTGTTGGTTTTATTCAACTTCCCTGCAAAATAAATGACTGCATGGTCTATTGTAATATATCCATTCTCAAGATCAACATCTTTCCATCTAAGACCGCTTAATTCTCCAACTCTGACTCCTGTTCCGATGAAAAATGTAAATATCGGCTTCCAATGGTCATAAATTGGATGACCGTCCATAAACTGCAAAAATGCTTGCTGCTGTTCTGGTGTAAGTGCATTTCTCACACCTCTTTTTGCTCCGGTCTGTTTCTTAAGCTGTCCTAAGACCTTGTGAGTTGGATTATTTCTGATAATGCAGTCCCTTACCGCCATTTCAAACGCTGGATGTATTTCTCGCTGCAAATGTTCAATCGTTCCATAGCTCAAACTGTGTTCTTCCATTAAAACTTTATAGAAGTATAAGATATCCGAATACTTAATATCCTTTATCTTACGTCTGCCTATGGTTGGACGCACATAAGCGTTATACTGATACATATATCCTGCATAGGTACGGGCAGCTAAATCTTTCCTTGTATCCATGTACTTGTCAAATATCTCATTCAAGCACTGGTTCTTAGCTGTGTGACTATCAATTCCATCCAACCTATCTCTTATTATTTCTTCTTCCTTCTGCCGAAGTGTCACTAAATCTTTTGCATATATGTACTGCCGCTTTCCAAACTTGTCATTGTAAGCGTACTGATACATACCATTACTGCGAACAGTCTCCCCCTTTCGCAACACTCGTCCCTTACTGTCTTTTCGTGATTTTGCCATACATCTGCTCCTTTCTTTTCAGAAAGAAGAGAACTGTACCTTAATTACGAGTTTTATACAATAAGTCAACTCCTTCTTTAATGGTTTCTGTTATAGTCTGCTGATGCTTTTCAGAATAATCCCTAAGTCTCTGGTGTTCCTCATCGGACATTCTAATCGTAACAATCCTGTCTTTGATCACATCCGACTTTGGACGTCCCATTTTAGCCATAGGCATTCTCCTTTCTTCATCTACCACCATTATACTTTTCGTAATACGATATGTCAATTACTTTTTGTAATACAATTTCCACTCTAATTTAAGATACACTTCTCTCTACTTATTCTGCCGGAAGTCTAAAAGTTTCTAAATATCTGTCAAGGACTTCGCAATCAACAATAACTGCTTTTCCCACCTTGCACACCGCTCCTGCTTCCTTTGCCCACTTCTCAAAAGTAGACTGGCATACATCATAAAGTTTTGCACCATTTTTATACCTTACAAATCGTTTCTTTTCATTATAATTGTATTTCATCGTCCTATCCTTTCTTTTACTATGCACCTTATCTGCCAATGACAACCCACAATCCTATTGCAGGCTCTCACAGGCAGATAAAAATGCCATACAGGTGACAGGTCATTACTCTGCCCACATCGGTCTTGCACCGTCATTCAGATTGACCGGACTGAAGGTCTCTTTACAATCCGGAAGTATCATTATTAAAAATATGTATCCCCGCCCACACAACTGCTGTGCATTTTGCCAGACATTGATCGCTCCAAACCTTACTTCAATACGCTGTTTCCGTATTCCATCGCTTACACTTCCTATTATATATGTAGCATTGATAAAAAGAAAGCAGGTTGCTCCCGGCGTGTCCGCATAGTGGCTCCACATATTCCACACGTCCTGTATGCATTTACCTATTCGATTGTCAAGGTGCGGCAGGCAGAATCTCTTCTGCCTTCTGAATCATTTCATGACCTCATCAGTCATAAAAGCACACAAGGAAAAACAGTTGTCAAACTTCTTGTGTGCTTTCTGTGAATGATGAAATCTGTTTATATCGTTTCAAAGATTTTGTGGAACATGATTACCATTTCCATCATCTTCTGTTTCTTCCGTTCCAGAGGCAGCTGCTTGACATAGTTGGCGATCTCGTTTGAAAAAATATAGAACTCCACATCTGTCAGAATCTTTCCTTCCCCGGATATGAACTTACCTTCCCTCTCGTATCCTGTGAACAGAAAATCCAGACTAACCCCAAGCTCCCTGTGTAACCTTAAGAATTTGTCCTCGGTAATCATGCTGACTCCACGAAGAAGTTTATCATATTGAATTTCTGATATGCCTAACAGAGTCGCCATCTCAAAGTTTGTTAACGCTGCCATCTTCTGAATCTGTTTGACACGCTCTCCAATCTCCTGCAATTCTGCTTTTGTAATTTCATAGGACATGTTGTCCCCCCTCTTTGTACTTTCATTCTACCAACAGAATGAAAGAATATCTCCGTCCTTTTTTGGTTTTGTATCATCCTTTTTTGGTTCGTTCCGTTCAAATCCCTTTTCTACTGATACAATGATTTTCATAGCAAGAGTTTTATGCCGGCTGCCTATGCAGCCAAAACTCGCAAATCTCCTACGGGGATTTGCACAAAAACAGCAAGCATTGGATGTGTCCGTACACCTAAGGGGATATTCCCCCTAACCCCCATTGACAAAAGAGAGGTCAAAACGATGGCAAACCGAGCAAGAAAAAATAAACTAACGCTCTATTTGAGCGATGATGAAAAATACATTTTAGAAAACAAGACCCAACTGTCCGGTCTGAACAGTCAGTCCGCTTATCTGCGTAATCTGATTATTTACGGCTATGTCTATGACGTAGACTACCAATATCTCCATACCTATTCTGTAGAGCTTTCCCGGATTGGAAACCTGTTGAATCAGATCACAAAGAGAGTCAATACAACTGGGAATCTTTATCCCGAGGATATGAAAGAAATAAAGGAGATTATGGAGAACATATGGCATACACACGCATCCATGCTATCAAAGCAACCGTTGATCGCTCGATAGCATATATCTGCAATCCTGCCAAAACGGACGGCGAATTATTTGTTTCCTCCTATGGTTGCTCTGCCAAAACCGCCGCTTTGGAATTTGCTTTTGCGAATGGAAAAAATATTGGTAAAGATGGAATTTTAGCTCACCACTTAATCCAGTCCTTTGCTCCCGGAGAAGTCACTTTTGGAGAAGCGCATCAAATCGGAATGGAACTTGCTGACAAGCTGTTGGAAGGAAAATACTCTTATGTGATTGCGACCCACATTGAGAAAAATCATGTGCACAATCATATTATTTTCTGTGCCACCGATAACATCGAACATCGTAAATACAATACCTGCAAGCGTAATTATTACCGAATCCGGTCGCTCAGTGATGAACTGTGTAGTGAGCATCAGTTGTCCGTCATTGTGCCAGATCAACGCCGTGAGAACCAGTATGAAAAGAAAGAATCTTCCCGTAACGGAGCCTTATGGAAAGATCAGATCCGAAAAGATATTGATACCGTCATTCCGCTATCCAATACCTATGATGACTTTATCCGGCTGATGAAGCAAAAAGGATATGAAATCAAAGGAGAATCTTTTCAGGAATCTATGAAATATATTTCCTTCCGTCCTGCGGATAAGGAACGTTTTGTCCGGGGAAGTTCCAAGTCTCTGGGGGCCGCTTACACCAAAGAAAAAATCAAAGAACGAATCGAAACCAGAGATAAGCAGCGTGCCGAATATAAGCGGCGTGAATACAGCAAACGTAAGTTTATTGATACCTCGCAGGATCAGTTTCTTAATAGTCCAGGTTTAAAGCATTGGGCAGATATTGAAAATCTTAAAATTGCTGCCAGTGCATATGCAAGTGCAAACTCAGTAGACGAACTACAAGCCGCAATTTTAAATAAAAAAGATAGGATAAAGATTACACGATCTGAATTAGTTCAATTAGAAAAAGAAATGAAAGTTGCGGCAGAAATACTAAAATATGCAGAACAATATGAAAGCAACCGACGCTATCATCTTAATTATAAGAAGTCAAGAAATCCGGATGCCTATCTGCGTACCCATGAACGCCAGCTTATTCTGTATGACGGTGCTATCAGTATATTGAATAGAGCAGGCATTGATTTAAAATCTTTAAATCTTGATCAGCTTCGAGCAGAATATTACGCCATGGAAAAGAGCAGAACAGAATTACAAAATAATTACAGAACTGCCAATCAAGAATTACAAATTTTGGAACAGAATCTTCAAAAAATCAATCATTACACACGCAATGATCTTCTCCAAAAAGAAGCAGCTACTATTTCTTCAAATGATCAAATACTCTAAGTATAAAATCGATACTGCGAAATCAATTTTAGCAGTATCGACTCTTATGCTAATCTCACAAATAAAAATTCGATGCCTTGTTACAGTAGCAACGAATTTTATATGTTGTACTGGGTATCCAGCAAATTTTTGTCCATCATAAAGTCGCAGATTTCCCCTCATAAGATCTCTCCCTCTGTCAGTTTCCAACCATGAGCTTCTTCATATAAGATAGTACCCGTTCGAGAAAGACATTTCTGTCCTCTCTGCTACAGTTGGCAAGATATAGGTCGATATCCATCGTGTGGTTTCGATCTCCGCTGATCAGATAAGTAGGTTCGATTTTATATTTCTCATATAAAATCAGCATCTTCTCCGGCTGTAACCCATATAAACCGCCCTCAATTTTTCGGTAATGTTCCACCCCGACATCCAGTGCCTCCGCAAAGAGTTCCTGTGTATATCCATTGTTTTCTCTGGCGGTCTGCAACCTTTTCCCAATCTGTATATTTATTTCCTTCTTCTGTATGTTCAAAGCTCGCTCCTTCTTTACTACAGCTATCATAACAATGGGAATCAGGTAAAAACAGAGTGTAATCCGACATTTATCATGTCGTATCACAACCATACAGAATTACTTTGATTCGCTAATTATTAACTTGTAAAGGAGAGCGCATTTATGGAACTTTTCATAGAATATTTTTCATTAAGAATTGACGTACAAAACACTATAATATACAGAATCAGACAGAATACGATATCCGATCGTATTCTGTCTTTCTTATTCGTACATTATGATTCACCTATTTGGTGTATATTTGAATCTGACTCTTTATGTGTATTTACTTACGATTGTCAGCAACTTGCTGTAGAACATCGCATTGTAAGCACGTTTGGTTCTGACATATCCCATTACACCATATAAGGCAAAGTACGCCAAAACAAATAGTGGAAGCAATGTCAGCATCGCTGGATTGCCTTCTACCGCAGCATTTAGCATTAACGTCATCAGTGAACCTATAAAGCCTCCAACAAATGGACTTGCCTCATTCGTTATTACCTCCCCTGCTGTTTCCGTCAGTTTCACCTGTGTTTCCGCATAATATTTTAATTCTTTCAATTTAATTTTTGGCATTTTACCAATCATTTCGTCCATATGCTGATACCAGGAATCATAGGTAGTATACATTTGTTTGGAAATATAGCGATTATACGTCCATCTGGAGAATCTTGGATTGTTGTTCTCACAGAGCATCCTGTAGTTCTTCCGCTCTTTTTCCAAATTCAGCGGCTGTATCATCTCCCAGTAGGGAATCTGATAATTCTGTGTTTGAGCATTTTGTACCTGCGTACCGTTTTTAGTTTTTCTTTGTTTTCCCATATTTAGGTTCTCCTTTTCATTGTTATTTCCATTATTATGACAGATTTTGTATCCTCAAAGTTTAATCCTGTTTACAATTCCGTAAGTTTGGTTCCCAGTATCTGTGTCAATGGAAGCATGATGCACAGGCAGGTCTGTGATTTCATTGGAACGCATACCGCATACATCTCTCGGTCATGTTTTTTGTCATCCACCAGCATCCGGGTCGTTTTCCCCTCATAAACCGCATCCCGGAATGCATTTCTCCAATCCAGTGTTGCCTGCGGAAACACTTCAAAAAACGACCGACCTGTCAGCATTTGAGCATTTATTCCTACAAATTCTGCCAGTACGTCTGTGCAATGTTGAATCGTATACTTTTCTCTTTGGGACGGAACATCTTTTTGCACAGTGATCGCCATGATTTCAAACGGAAGCTTCTTGATATCAATGTATCCTATGCCCCATGTCATTTCATCAGCAATTCTTTTGTCGTTCAGATAGTGTTTCCGGTAATTATGTACCGGCTGCATCCGCTTTGCGCCTGTCTGCATACTCCCGTCCACCATGTAATAGTTATTGTTATCGATCCGCTCAATATAGTCTACCCGGACAATCGTACTGTTCCCGATAAAGTAAAATTCACCCTCATCCATCTGCTCCCGCAGAGATGAGATAGGAAGTCTCCGGATAACAATTTCTCTTCCGCTGATCATATGTATGTAAGTTTTGGTTGTGATTTTATCCCTTGTAATCCATACAATATTGTTTTTATCTATCCCATATTTTTCAAAATATTGGTCGATTGTCATAATGTCCTCTTATTCACGCTCTTTTCTTGCTTTATAGACAGCATATCCGATATTAACTACCATAAATATTGCAATTACCACAACAATGCCTGCAATCAGCGGTTTCCGTGATGTCTTCTGGTGGATATCCACCACTTCATAAGCAATCGTCTCCGTTGTCTCCGTAATGTCTTCTTCCGGAGCAGGTGTCCCCTCTACCAGTGCCGCCCCATCATCAAACAGATCATGGATGCCTCCCTGATCTACATTGCCGTTCTGCCCATCATCTTCGGTTACTGTCGCCGTCTTTCCTCCCTGTGGTTTCACCGGTATCACCGGGGATGCCGTATGATTTGATGTTGTATTCGCTCCCGGGGATGTGGTCGTTGTGGGGGATGTCGTCGCTGCGGGGGGTGTCGCCGTTCCCGGAACCGGAGTGGACTTGTCGCCATCCGGTTTGTCCGATCCGCTGTCCGGCTTGTTCGTCGGTGCCGTCGTGGGAGCCGTTGTTGGAGCTGCAGTCGGAGTTGCCGTGGGCGCTGTCGTCGGTGCTGTCGTGGGCGCTGTCGTTGGTGCCGTCGTTGGTGCTGTTGTCGGTGTCGGCTGTTTCTTTAGTGCTGCATGGCTCTTAACGGAAATCTCGCCCGTGTTCTGCGGAACTACTGCACAGTACAGGGTATCTCCCAGCAACTCTGTACTTCCCTTCATTGCCGGTTTGCCGACACTGTTTCCCAGGAGTGTCAGTGTTCCGGGATCTGTAAGCGGTGCACTGTAAGTCACCAGTTCCGAGTCCTGATTGTGCATTACAGTAATGTACAAATAATCGTCTCCCAAAGTAAGGCTTCCGTAGGTGGCTCCGGAAGGGATTCCCGTCAAAGGATATTCCGTTACCTGATCTGCACTCTCCCATACCCGTAGTACCGGACTGGAACTCTGATAACTACTGAGGAGATATTTCTTTCCATCCTTCGCCACCACAGAGTTCCCGGTCGGACTTCCTGATTTTTGGAACTGACTGCTCCAGTTTCCCTGCTCCAGCTTGGCATTATTCAAATTGCTGCCGTCACCATATAGGATAGCAATCTCTCCGTTTTCCTCATAGAGCCTGGGATCTGTCAGAGGTCCTGCCGTCTGAATATCTGCTCCCACCGCCTGCAGGGTGGATTGCTCCAAACGATACAGCTGCATATTGTTACCGCTATCTAACAAGGCATACAGACTGCCTCCTGCCACTCCCAACCGTGGTGCATTAGCCATAGTATTTGTCACTACCGCCACATCCACCAGTCCGCTTCCGGTATATTTCTTCAATGTATTATTTCCATTCCAGTCAGCCATCAGGAGATACAGTTCCTTCTGATAAATGCACATATCATAGTTTGCTCCGGCATTTGCCACTGCTCCCAGATCCTTCCAATCCTGTCCATCATAAGCATATAACTTTGCCGAGTTCAGTCCTTCCGCCAAAACATACAATGTCTTTCCATCACTGACAGTCTTTGTATCCAAAGCCGCCAATCCACCAAAGGGTGTCGTGCCATCAGCACTTTTTACATTGTCCCAGAGATCCTGCGTGGTGTAATCCGGGAAGGTGACCTGAAAGGTAATGGAATCCTCCGTCTGCTCCGTGACCTTTACGTGCATTCCGGAATTGCGTCCATCCGAGTAGCAGATGGCTTCCTGAGAAATCGTGGCAGACAGATCTGTGCTTCCAGTCTCTTCTCTTGTGGCGTTATAAGCTGCAAGTCCTACCTGTGCTTTCGCAAGTTCTCCGTCGGAAGCTCCAGGTGCGGTCTCTCCCGGGCGGAAGACATAGATATAATCGTTACCGATTAAGTTGCCTTCCGTTTTGTAGGCGGGATTCACTCGGTAGATGATCACACCATCCCCCGGTGCGGACTGATCCAGATCTGCTGTGTATGGAGTTCCCTTCTTCCGATATTCCACAACGAAATATTCACTGTCCGATAACGGCGTGTAGAACATTAATGCCTGTTCCTTATCGGCATCATTATCTGCAGTCTGCACTGTGTACAGTGTATAGGTTGCCGTCACCGAGTTCTTCACCGGAATCGCACTGCGCCAGCCGATTTCCTCTCTGGTCACAGCCAGTGGGTACGGATGGCCTGCCGGGCTGCCCATGGGATCCCAGAATCCTACCGGCGGATTATTGTTTCCACCCGACACATTACGGTAATAATCCGGAATATCAAAGGTATGGATATACTCATGCGCTGCCGTATTGATATCAAAGGTATCTATAAAGTTACCACTAACGACAGACGTTCTGGTCTCAATGATATTGTAATAGCCGATTTTCTTCCCGGCAAAAATATGTGTTCCACCATGGTTCGTGGAATGTGGCGTATACATTCCATCCTGTTGTACCGATGCCAGGATCAGCAGATTATCCACAGTTCCATCGCCGTCCTTGTCCAGCTCGTCTCCATTATAGTCCGGATACTCCGTATTCAACTTGGTACAGATTTCTGCTACCAGATCCGCTTCTCCACCAGATCCCCGGTACTGTTCTACCGGCTTGCTCATCTCCAGGTATTTCACCTTCTGGGTTGCAGGGTCCGTCTGGGGAAAATAAGATGTGACCCGATGCTGTCCGTTGGACATAACGTAAAAATATTCCTTAAAAGATCCCGTATAAAAAAGATCATTCTCACCGTTAAATTTCCGCTGTAAATATTCCCATTGTGTCGTTGGTGCACCTGCTATTGAACTGTTGTAAGTGCAATTATACCCTTCCTTCTCATCATCTCTGTCGTCTCCCTGGAATTTTACCAATACGACCAAATTGGCAGATTCACCAATTTTGGGAGCTGCTTCTGTCCGGATGCCGCCTACGCCAAGGGATGTCACTGTCATCACCGTTATTGTCAGGACTGATACCATACCGGACAGCATTTGCTTCCATATATTTTTTCTCATCTACTCTCCCTCATCCTCTCTTTTCTTTTGTTCTGTATTCCATGTGATAGCAAGAAAACCAAATGGTTATGAATAGCCATTTGGTTTTCTCCTAGTACTGCTTAATTCTTTACATCTTACTTCTTTTTGCTCTCATAAATCCCCAACAGCACTGCACATACAATAGCTACAAGCAAACCAATCCAGAAAATGGCTGCATCTGCTACACAATGCTTTGTAGTGACGAGTTGCAGGATACCAAATAAGATATATACTGCAAACAGAATGATCTCAACTACGATGTATAACTTCTTTTTGGACTTTGTGCTTTCCATATCTATTCCTCCTTACATCTCTTCTGAATCTTCACGAAGCTTCTTTACACGTACTATAGTGAAGCCTACCATTACAAAGATCCATACAATGAGGAACCAATGGTAACCACATTCCCCGAAGGTCACATGATCATTGCTGCCTGTACCGTCTGCCGGGTTGTTGCTTCCGGCCTGGATGCTCTCATCCGACTGTGTACCGTCTGCATTGTTTCCGTCAGAACCATTTGCAGAATCATTGTTGTCCGCTGCTCCGCCATTCTGGCTATTATCAGCTGCAGAATTGTTCTGATCTGCATTGTCACTGCCTACATTGTTTTCGTTGGTAGCGTTGCCGTTAGCATTGCTTCCGGTTCCGTTGGTGTTGGAAGTATTGCTATGGCTGTGGCTACCGGTTCCGTTGTTTCCATTCTGTGAACTGTTAGCGGAGTTGTTTCCGGAATTACCATCGTTATTTCCGTCATTGTTTCCACCGGAATTACCGTCGTTATTTCCGTCATTGTTTCCACCAGAGTTACCCCCATTGTTTCCACCGGAGTTGCCTCCGTTGTTTCCGCCAGAGTTGCCTCCGTTGTTTCCGCCAGAGTTGCCTCCATTGTTTCCACCGGAATTGCCTCCGTTGTTTCCGCCGTTTCCACCGGAATTACCGCCATTGCCGCCATTGGAACCGCCGCCGTTTCCACCGTGACCGGGATCCTTACCGTTTCCACCATTGCCACCGTTTCCTCCGTTGCCGCTGTCAGAGCTTCCTCCGTTTCCTCCGTTGCCGCCGTTTCCGTTGTCAGAGTTTCCTCCATTACCACCGGTTCCGCCGCTACCGTTGTCGGAATTTCCTCCATTACCACCGGTTCCACCGTTTCCGCTGTCGGAGTTTCCTCCGTTACCACCGGTTCCGCCGTTTCCGTTGTCGGAGTCTCCTCCGTTACCACCAGATCCGCCGTTTCCGCTGTCGGAGTTACCGCCGTTTCCACCGTTTCCACCGCTGTTATTACCGCCGTTTCCACCGGTTTCACCGGAGTTTCCGCCATTACCGCCGTTTCCGCCGTCTCCCTTGTCGGAATCGCCGCCATTGCCGCCATTTCCGCCGCTGTTATTACCACCATTGTTATTATTGTCTCCTGTAGAGCCGTTTCCGCCGTCTCCTCCGTTACCACCGTTTCCGTTGTCGGAGTTACCGCCGTTACCACCATCTCCACCGGAGGTTGAACCACCATTATTGTCGGTTTTTCCGGGTTTCTCGGTTTCAGTTCCGCTTCCACCGTTACCACCATTACCGCCGGGGTTCTTGTTATCACCTGTAGCGTTTCCACCCTTTCCGGCATTACCGCCTTTCACAGTTCCAGCGTTGATGGTGATGTCCTTTGTGCCTGCGCTGATACCGGCTCCGCCGTCACCGCCATTTCCAGGTTTGTCGGTTGCAGAATCGCCACCGTTACCGCCGTTTCCACCGGTTACATTTCCGCCATTGACAGTCGGAGTGATCTTGCTGTTGCCAGCAATACCGGCTCCACCTTTTCCACCGTCTTTGCCTTCTGAACCGTGTGCACCATTACCACCAATCACATTTGCATCATTTCCAATAACAAGTTCCGCATCCGCCGTATCATTACCGGCTCCGATACCGGGTGCTCCATCCGGATGTGCGGAAGAACCGTCACCACCCCTGATCGTACCGTTACTAATCTCTAACTTGGTTCCGGGATGTTCGTTTATACTTCCATCCTTCACAAAATCAAGTCCGGACTTAGCTGCATTATTATCATCTGCCTGATCACCGGTGATAGTCTTGCCATTTAAGTCAAGCTTTACTTCACCCCAGGTATCAGGGATTTCGATGGTATGATCAATGTCTTTCTTTACGATTACCTTGTAATTTCCGTCATCGTCCACTACCACATCTACATTATTATTCGATGCCTGTTCATCTTTACCGGTCTGGTTGTTGCCATTCGTACTGCCGGAATTTGCATCCTCGAACTGCTTTGCAATATCCTTTGCATCCACGAGAGCTGTTTTACCGGTTGTTGAACCGTATTGCGTATGGCTGATCTTGTACGCTGTTGCCCTCTTCAGACCGGTAATCGTTGCCTTGCCATCCGCATCGGTCTGTATCGTCTGGCTATTTCCTGTCGGACTTCTGCAGCCTTCCTAAAGTTTAAATTATCATTAAGCAATCCATACTTTATCAATTCACACATTAAATCAGCTCTAGCCATTTTCATTCTCCTTTATGATCTACGAGATATCTTAATTAAATCAATCTTCCAAGTCGGCTGTATCTATAAAATTGTTCTCACAGAAATCAAGAAAACTTTTTACGGCCAGCTTACTTGGTAAGGCTTGCTTATTTTCCCAACGATTAACCGTGGCATAGCTAACATTAAGTGCCTCTGCAAGTTCCTTTTGTGTATAGTTTAATTGTTTTCTTACTTTTTTAACAAATTCAGAATATTCCATTTTATCCTCGCTATTAAAATTATAACATTTGCTATATTTATCACGAAATAAGTATAACACATGTTACATTCCTTTACAATATTCTTCCCCTTACCACACTTGTAAAATTACCTTCTGTACAGAAAAATACCGCCCTGAATCTACAAGACGGTATTTCCAAAACAAAAAAGGCACATAGATTTTTATTTCCATGCACCTTACGCTATTATAAAATATTTAATTAAAGCAGTCTTAGTAACTGCACCAACTCATGTGGCTCCTGGTCTTTTGAAGTGGTTTGTCTGGTATCAAACTGTGAAAATCTGTTATTATTATAGTATTTCAACAGTTTATCGTCATTATTTGCCTCAAGGAATACCACCATTCCTCCACCCATATACTGCATTTCTTCAATAACCGACCATGCCAGTTCCAACATCTCTGCTCCGGTAATTCTATTGTTTCGACCTTCAGCAAAGTTCTTGCCAAGCTGTGCGATTAAATATGCTGACATTGTATATGTCTGTGATTTTTCATCCAGCTCACTTATTCTCAGCAATTTTCTTTTTACTGTGTTGCTTACAGTTTCACCTCTCACAGTCAATGGCTTCAATGCTATACTAAAATAGCCTATCAGTTCTCCCTCATCATTGGAAAAGACCAAATATGTAACGGACTGATTCTTTTTGGTAAACTCTATTGCATTTTTCTTCAAAAAATGTTCAACATCCGGATTCTTTGGACATGAAAAATCGGAGAGCAATCTGACAAGCGCAGGCTCTCCGACCTCTTCATCAGTTCCTAAAGCTAAATACTCACGAATGTTAATCATCGTATAATTATCTCTGACCGACATCCGCTTTCTTCCTCTTCTCCATGAATTTTCTCAACTCTGCTTCTCCTTTTATCTGTCTTGCAGATACTGGAGTGCGCACCGGGCGATTATTGGCAGAATTCTCTATCGCATCGACAAACATCTCTACCTGCTTCTGACCGGATATGATAAAATTCTTCGTGATACTAGAAGTTGCCATATAAACACCTCCTTTATTAGTATGGCTGTTCTTCTGCCTATTACTCAATGTAATTTGCATTCTTTTCTATCTTTATTCTATTATGGAAATGTCCGCTTTGCAACATAAAAATTATGAAATTTATATTACTTCCTCCTTCCCCTTTGTCTTATCCACTGCATCCCTTCCTGCAGGTGTCTCGGACACCCTTGCCTTCATTTCGGAGAGTTTCTCTTTCAATGAAGTCCGTTCTGCTGGTCGGTCTGCCAGTTTTCTTTCCGTTTCTGCTTCCTGCATTTCCTCGTCCATGCCAATCGCATCATTCCCCTTTTCATCCATATTCAGAAGAGCATTCAGTGCTGTCAGACGATCCAGCTTCTCACTAAGCTCCGCTTCCTGCGCAAATGGCTTATTTACCTCTGCTTTCGCTGTTTCAAGCTGATGTTCCACATTGGAAAGTTTCGTCTGTGCCTCTTCAAGCTGTGCCGGCATTGCTTCCAGTGCATTGTTGATACGGGTGATATTGCCAAGCGGATCAGTGCCGACTTCCATCGGATGGCTCATGGCACCTTTGACATTCATCACAAATTTATTGTTAAAAGAATCAAAGGTCACATTCAGTTTAAACCCAAGGTATTCCCCCACATCTACACTGGCATTGATGCCCTTGATTTCCTTGCACATGGCAATGATGGCAGTTCCGGCTTCCTTTTTATCAGTGTATGCTTTTCCCCCGATGGTTATGGCAAACTGCTCCTTATCTAATGGCTTATTCTGTTCATATTTTTGCATATCCGCCGTAAAACCAGCTATCCTTTCCTTGTAAATAGCGATCTGTTGCGGATAATGCTTTGTAATGTTATCCTCCAGACGGTATTTCTGGCTTGTATGGTTCGCCTTCATCAGTTTCAGCTTCGACACCTGAATATCCAGATCCATCTTTTCCTTGATATACGGGTTTCCTGTGGCAAGTGCCTTTACCTCTGCATAGGATAGAGCTGCCTCATCCACATCCTCACAGCTTCGCACCGGAGATTTACTGGTCATGATCTGACCGATGAATTTCTGCTTGTTCTCTATGAGCTGCCAGGAGTAACTGTCAAATGTGCCTTCCGTAACATAGCGGAAAATCTTGACTTTCGGATTGAGATTGCCCTGCCGTAAAATACGTCCTTCCTGCTGCTCAATGTCAGACGGTCTCCACGGCACATCCAGATGGTGTAATGCAATCAATCGGTCCTGCACATTGGTTCCGGCTCCCATTTTTGCCGTGGACCCCAATAAAAAACGAACCTGTCCGCTTCTTACTTTTGCAAACAGCTCCGCTTTTCTCAGTTCTGTATTCGCATCATGGATAAATGCAATTTCTCCTTCCGGTACTCCCTTCTCCATAAGTTTGTTCCTGATGTCCTCATACACATTGAATGTGCCATCCCCTTTTGGTGTGGACAGGTCGCAAAAGATAAGCTGCGTGGATTTCTGCTCTTTTGTGTCCTCCCAAATTTCAAATGCCTTATCGACGCAGGTTGCAGCCTTTGAATTTTCATCATCCGGCAGCATATCATTGATCAGACGCTGGTCAAGTGCCAGCTTTCTTCCGTCATTCGTTATTTTCAACATATTGTCCTCATACGGCTGTACCTGTCTGTCCCGGACTGCTTCGGCACGTTCTGCAAGTGACGCTACCATGTCTTTCTGAAATTCACTCGGCTTTAATACCACATTTTCATACTCCGCTTCCGGCACTGGAAGTTTCAGCATATCCGGCGTCTGGATGTCGGCGCTTTCCTTGAAAAGACTGATCAGCTCCGGTAAATTGAAAAATTTTGCAAACCTCGTCTTTGCCCGGTATCCGGTTCCCTCCGG
>DJEP01000026.1:142473-150752 GCA_002431915.1 Lachnospiraceae bacterium UBA5895
GCAAGCTCTATGGCGGTCTGTGTCTCCCCAAAAGATGCCGCCCACGCATCAAAATGTCCCAGACCGAGTTTCTGCAGCGTATCATACTGGAGATAGCGCATATTTGTATAAAGCTCCGTCATACTGTTACTGATCGGTGTTCCGGTTGCAAATGTGACTCCCTTTCCACCTGTGATTTCATCGAGGTACTGACATTTGGCAAACATATCCGAAGATTTCTGTGCTTCTGTCTGTGCAATGCCCGCCACGTTACGCATTTTTGTGTATAAGAAGAGGTTTTTGTAGCTATGGCTCTCATCCACAAACAGCCTGTCCACGCCTAACTGCTCAAAGGTAACTACATTGTCCTTGCGTGTCTGGTCATTCAGTTTATCAAGACGCACCTGCAAGGCTTTTCTTGATTTTTCCATCTGCTTGATGGTATACCGCTCCCCCTTGTCTGCCTTTGTCTGCTCAATGGCAAGCTCGATCTCATCAATCTGTCTTTCAATAATTGCGGTCTGTCTTTCAACAGAAAGCGGAATCTTCTCAAACTGACTATGCCCGATGATCACGGCATCATAATCGCCTGTGGCAATGCGGGAACAGAACTTCTTCCGGTTGGCAGGCTCAAAATCTTTCTTCGTGGCAGCTAGGATATTTGCTCCGGGATATAACCTCAGGAAATCACTCGCCCACTGCTCCGTCAGATGGTTCGGCACTACAAAAAGGGATTTCTGGCACAATCCAAGACGCTTGCTCTCCATCGCTGCCGCTGTCATTTCAAAGGTCTTTCCTGCACCCACACAATGGGCAAGCAGCGTATTATTGCCGTAAAGCACATGAGCCACTGCATTTTTCTGATGCGGTTTTAATTCAATATCAGGCGTCATGCCCGGAAACTTCAAATGGGAGCCGTCATATTCCCGTGGTCTTGTGGAGTTGAAAAGCTCATTGTATTTTGCAACAAGTACCTGCCTGCGCTCCGGATCACGGAACACCCAGTCCTTAAAGGCTTCCCGGATGGCTTCCTGCTTCTGGCTGGCAATCATCGTTTCCTTTTTGTTGAGAACTCGCTTCTCTTTCCCATCTTCCACAATGGTATCATACACTCTGGTGTCTTTCAGATTTAAGGAATCTTCCAGTATCTTATACGCATTTACCCGGCTTGTTCCATACGTCATGTTGACAAGGGAATTGCCATAATCTGCATTTTTCCCTTTGACATTCCATTCGCCCGTCACATTGGAAAACTGCACACCCATGACCTCCCTACGGAATAAATGCTCCGGTGTCTCAAAGGTATCACGCATGAAATCTTCGATGTACTTCGTAGCAATCCATGTGGCACCAATACGCACCTCAATCTCACTGGCATCCAGTTCTTTCGGCTGCACCTGTTGTAGTGCCTGCACATTTACCGCATACTCAGGATGATTCTCCGCATAAGTAGTTGCAACTTCCAGTTTTTCCCGGACATTGCCGCTTAAGTACTCGTCTGCGGTTTCCCACACATCGGTAAGAGGGTTCTGAAAGATCACACCTCGCAGTTCCTCGGTCAAGGTATCTTTATCTTTTCCGGTCAGCTCCTCCATGTAGACAAGGTCAACCTTCGCTTTTTCCCCAAGAGACACCGCAAGCGCTTCACTGGCTGTGTCCACACTGGTCACTACCTCGGCTTTCTTAATGGTGCGCTTCGTGAACATATCCGCTTTTCCTTTGAAATTGCCCTCATCATCAAGCTTTTCCAAAGAGCAAAGCAGGCAGTAACTGGAATCCTGGCTAAATGCCCTTTTATTGGTCTGTGAATTGATCATACCATATTTTTCCGAGAAAGCGTCATATAGGCTATTGAGTTCTGTCTGTTTTTCCTTGATTTCAATATTTTCGGAATCATTGAGTTGCAGGTCAATCAGTTCCTGCGTACAGTTGCGGATTGCCACCATGCCCTTAATACGTTCTTTTATGGTATCTGATACCTCCACTGGTTTCATAACAGAATTTTCACGATAATACACTTCGCTCTCTACTATCGTATAACTGAAATTCTTCACATTCGGATCAGCAGGGATATTCTGCCTGCCCAGTTCATCCTCCAGCTCCTCATCCAATTCCATAGCATCAATCTGTCCGCTAATATGTCCAACCGCTTCTTTTAGCTGTTCCTCAAAAGGTCGGCTCTCATCCGGCTTGCAGGTGCTTTCCATGCCATACGGACCGGATACCATTTCCATCTTTCCTACGATCTGCTCCGTATGTTCTGCAAAATAGGAGTTCATGGCAATCCCGTCGGCATTTTCCGATAAATGCACCCAGTCCGGATCACGTTCCACCATGCGGTCACGCTTCTGGAAGAATAAAATATCCGAAGTAACTTCCGTCCCTGCATTTGCCTTAAATGCCGTATTTGGAAGTCTTACCGCCCCAAGTAGGTCTGCCCGCTGTGCAAGATAGCGTCTTACCTCCGGGCTGGCCTTGTCCATAGTTCCCTTGCTTGTGATAAAGGCTACCACACCGCCTGGACGTACCTTATCCAAGGTCTTTGCGAAAAAATAATCGTGGATCAGGAAATTATTTTTATCGTATGCCCGGTCTGCCACCTTATATTGTCCGAAAGGCACGTTACCTATGGCAATATCAAAGAAATCATTTGGATAGTCAGTCTTTTCAAATCCTTTGATCTGCACATCTGCCTGCGGATAGAGCTGTTTTGCGATACGTCCCGTGATGCCGTCCAGTTCCACACCGTACAGCCTGCTTTCTTTCATGGAATCCGGCATCATCCCAAAGAAATTGCCGATCCCCATGGAAGGTTCCAGAATGTTGCCTTTGGTAAATCCCATTTTTTCAATGGCATCATACATACTGCGGATAATGGCAGGACTGGTGTAATGTGCATTTAAGGTGCTTTCCCTTGCCATGCGGTATTCTTCCGGTGACAACAGATTTTTTAATTCCTGATACTCTGCTGTCCAGTTCGTCTTGCTTTCATCAAAGGCATCGGCAAGTCCGCCCCATCCAGCATACTGTGATAAAATCTCCTGCTCCTGCGGTGTGGCATACCGGTGTTCGCCCTCAATCTGCTCCAACAGCTTAATGGCTTCCACATTTCTACGGAATTTTTCTTTTGGGGTCCCCTCACCAAGGGCATCATTGCTGATATGGAAATTGACAGCCTGTGTATCAGTGGAGTCCCTGTTCCCTTCCTCCGGTTCCTCTATCCCATAGTTTCCCTCAAAACGTGTAAATACCTCTTCTTCATGTCGGTCTATATCTGCCGCAGCTAATGCGTCAATATAAGCTTCTTCTACTTCACTCCGTTCCGGTTTATGGTCATATTCAAAAATGATGTCATTAGCCTTAGCAAAATAAAACTCCGGATCCGACACATCGTTTCCAAGAAGATACTTTTCTTTCCCTGTTCCCCATTCGTCAATCAGAATACATTCATATCCATCAATGGTAACTTTTTTCTGGACTTCCTGCTCCCTTTCAGACACCACTCCATTCTCAAGTCTGTCAAGTTCACTCTGTCTTGCTTTCCTTACCTGTTCTTCTTTATATTCCCGGTATTTTACTTTCCCCTCTGCAGAAAGATATTTGTCTTCGATAATCAGTTCCCGCAGTCTTTTCTCCACAACATTCCAGTTCAGAAGCACTTTTGCATATGGGTTGCCATAACTGCCTTTTTCCAGACGGATACCTTTTCCGTCATGTTCATGATGGGAATCATCATTTCCAGGAAGACCACCGGTTCCACCACCAATTCCATATTCATTTTTCAAAAAAGATACCGTTTCTTTTTTGTCATGCCCCTCTGTGAAATAGTCATAAATGCGGAACATTCCATTGGAATATCCGCTTCCCCTTCCAAGGGCATAGTCAATCTCATCCTGTGTGATGAAATCTTCCTGCCTGACCTCCAATGTATCCGGCAGCGGAAATTCCAGTTTTTCTCTGCCAAGGTCTGCAATCTCTGACAAAAGATACTCCGGTGATTTCACATGACGCCACTTAAGTGCCGATTCCCCGGATGCAAGACGCTCCCCTGCATCTTCAATAATTGCTCTGATTTTTTCTCTGCCTTCATGATCAGAAAGCAGATTCATAAGGGTTTCTTCACTGTCCGGATAATTGCCTGCCTTGATACCAATTTCTTCTGGTGCTTCATTCATTCCATCACGCAGAAAGAAAAATATCTGGCTGGCTACCCGTTTTCTCTCCTGTGTGTCCACAAGAAAGGCTTCGCTGGCACTCATATATGTTCCGTTTTCCACCATAGAGCGGATATGTTTTTCCACATCCTCCCAGTTCATGGTGGCAATCGGTGCTTCTTTTGCCTGTGTTCCATAGCCGACACTCATACCGTGTTCATCAAACCATACCGACACCGGATGACCGCCAATTTCAAAGCCTTTTCCCGTCTGTCCGTATTCATTTTTCAAAAACGCTACCATGCCCTCTGCATCCCTGCCCTCGGTATATTTGGCATAAATGCGCTTCCTGCTGTGCTGCTTTCCCCCACCGCTTCTTAAAATGATGTCCAATTCCTCCTGCGGCAAAGAAAAAGCAGCGGGCATGGTATATTTCATACCAGCTTCCGCTGCTGCGACTGTTCCGACCTGTTCCTCAAAAGAAGGAAACAGGCTTAATTGTGTAAAGACAAGTTCCGTTGCTTCTCCCTGTAAAGGTGTATCTTCTACAGACGGTAAATCAGTTCGTCCCTCACGATCTCCTCTGCCCGGTTCTGGATGCTGTTCATCTTCGCTACCCAGAGCATCTGATCGGCTTCCTTGAGCTGTTCGGTCACTCCCTCGCCTGCCGCCATCTGTGATGTCAACTGCTCCATCCGCTCCTCTGCCTGCTTCTGTATGGTCAGCAGATGCTCCTTCAGTTTGCCCTTCAGAAGAAACGCTGAGTACACGCCCCTGTGGTTCTCCTTCAGAAAGCTCTCCCTCATCATCCCGAATTTCGTTACTGCTTCCTCCGGCTGGTTGTCCGCCTGTAATGTCGGGATCAGATAATCCCCATTCTGTTCGTAAGTCAGCTTCATTGTCATTACCCCTTTCTATGCTGCTATGTTGGTTGTCTATGTATTCTTCCTGTACGCCTTCACTTTCGCGCTTTAAAGCATTGTAGTCTATTTCTGAGGTATTTGCAAGTCCTTTCTGTGATAAATTCTGTTCTACCTCATTTTCATGGTTCCGGTTATATGCCCGAACTGTCCTTCCAATCTCTAATAGCACCGGTTTTGCCAGTTCATTTGCTGCATCGCCCAGAATTGCAAGAGTATCCAAGGAATTAAATTCATGAATAAAATCAAAAGCAAGTGCAGACTCATACTCCACTATATCAGCTCTACACGCTGATAATATAGTAAAAGAAATGCTATCTGCCAATGTTTCCCGGAAACGGATGCCAATATTCTGTTCATCCAGTCCCTCCAGAAAACTGCCTTCTATCATGTATTGCAGATCCGGAAGTACTTCCCCATAATAATCTTCCGCAATTCTCCTGGATATTTCTATCAATCTGTTTTCAAAGGTCTTTGTTTCATCTGTTCCTCCATAAATCTGCTCCAACCGCTTGATGACATCAGTTTTATGTTCCTCATGCACTTCCCATCTTTCCGGGTAACGTCCGATACGCCGTGCCGCATGAACGTCTGACACGTCAAAGACATACTTTAACCGCTTTCTCGGAGCACGATCTTCATCAATCAGTGCAATTCCTTTGGCTCCCTTATTTACCCAGCAGTGCATACGTTCATTCCACACCTCAATGGGCGCACATGCTGTTGCATCAGGTCTTTGTGCATAAATTAAAATCTGTTCCCTGAATGGATATTTATACAGCCTGGCCGCTGTAGTCAGATACTGCATCCACGCATTACGATTTCTCACTATCTCTTTTGCAGTCTCCTGCGCCAGAACGGATATAAAATCATATTTTCTCACGCAAAAATCTCCTTTCTCTGATTTCAGATGGCAGAAAAGCAGCCCCTATGGGCCGCTTTCACCCTATCCTTACTTTCCTTTTCTCGGCGGAAATTCCATCTTGAATTTATACTGTGAACCCTTGATTTCTTTTCCGTCTTTGGTATAAGAAAAATCTTCAATGCTCTCCGGAATCAGGTACGCATCATAGTTCCCTTTCTTGCCTTTTAACCCTTTAACCAGTATCTTTTTTCCTGCCAGAAGATTCTTTACCTGCGCATCGGAAAGCGGTATGCCCAATGCCCTGTTTACGTTCATGCCGCATTTATTTTTACAGTAAGCTCCAAACTTGCCTTTTACCACATCGCCGCCACACTTCGGACACGTTCCAAAGACTTCCTGCGTGTTTCCTGCACTAAACATATTTTTCTGTTCCTCGCTGACACTGTGATAGGTTTTTACAAGGTCACTTACCATAGCCTTAATCCCCGCCATAAACTGCCCGGCAGACACTTCGCCTTTGGATACCTGTGTCAGCTCATTCTCCCAGTCTGCGGTCAGCTTCGGAGATTTCACAACATCCGGCAACACTGCGATCAGCTTCTTGCCGTCCTCCGTCGGGATCATCTGCTTTTTCTCACGCTTCACAAAACCGTCCTTTACCAACTTTTCAATAATATCGGCTCTTGTGGCAGGTGTACCCAGTCCCTTACGCTCCACATCATCGTCCATATCTTCACTTCCGGCCCGCTCCATTGCCGCCAACAGACTGTCCTCTGTATAATGCTTGGGCGGCTGTGTGAAATGCTCCGATATTCTGGTGTCTTCAACCGTTATTGTCATGCCCTCGGTAAGCTCCGGCAGTCTCTTTGCATCATTGGATTCGTCCTTATCCTCCGATATCTTATATGCTTTTTTGAAAATATCTTCAAAATCTTTCCATCCATTTTTCCATATCTCTTTCCCGGAAACCTTGAATGCCTCGCCATTACATGTAAGTTCTGCTTTGGTGGAATTGTAAATATGTTTCCCGGCAGTGGCACAGAGCAGGCGGTTGGCACAAAGAGAAAGTATCTTCATTTCACTCTCCGGTATCGCCTTTAAGTCCTGCTTTACAATCTCCATTGTCGGGATAATGGCATGATGATCTGTTACTTTCCTGCTGTTCAGAACCTTTTTCAGATCCGGATTGAACATGATATTCTGCTCAAACAACAGGGAATTGAAAATCGCTTCGATCACATTTCTCGCTGTCCCCTCCATGTCATCGGAAAGATACTGGCTGTCTGTTCTCGGATATGTCACCAGCTTTTTCTCATAAAGGCTCTGCGTATATTCCAACGTCTGCTTTGCGGTAAAACCAAATAAGCGGTTGGCATCCCTCTGTAACGTGGTAAGGTCATAGAGTTTCGGCGGCGCAACCCACTTTTCTTCCTTAACCACGGCGGTCACAAGAGCCTGTCCGTTTGCGCAGGTTCCTGCGATTTTTTCTGCTTCTGTCTTGTCACAGATATGCTCCGATACTGCATCCAGACCATTGCCCAGGATATGTGCCACATAGTAGGCTTCTTTCTTGAAATTCATAATCTTTGCTTCACGGTCTACCAGCATGGCAAGGGTGGGTGTCTGCACCCTCCCCACCTTCAATGCCTTGCCACCATATAACACGGTAAAGAGTCTTGTGCCGTTGATACCGACAAGCCAGTCTGCTTCCTGCCTGCACAGTGCCGATTCATACAGATGGTCATACTCACTTCCCGGTCTGAGATTGGAAAATCCCTCTTTGATGGCACTTTCCTCCATCGAAGAAATCCATAAACGCTGCATCGGTTTGTCACAGCCTGCCATGTTATAAGTCAGGCGAAAGATCAGTTCTCCCTCACGTCCGGCATCAGTGGCACACACTACGGAGTCCACCCTGTTATCGTGCATGAGCTCATACAGCACCTTATACTGCGCTTTTGTATCACTCTTGACCTCATGCAGCCATGTATCCGGAATGATCGGCAGGCTCTCGTATGTCCATTTCTGTAAGTCTTCATCATAGCTTTCCGGCTGCGCCAGTTCAATCAAATGTCCCACACACCATGACACGATGTAATCATTGCCCTCCATGTATCCGTCCTTACGTTCTGTTGCGCCAAGCACACCTGCAATGCTCTGTGCCACACTCGGCTTCTCTGCGATCACTAACTGCATCTTTTATTCCTCCTCATTCTCTGTATCTGTTTCCTCGGCATCCGTTTTTTTCATAAATTCTTCGTCCGGATCAGCTTCTTCCCCGTCCTCATCGTCGTAATCTTCTTCGTAATCGTCCTCAAGCTCATCCTCGTCATCGTCAATAAAGTTTTCCTTTTTCTTCTT
>DJEP01000059.1 GCA_002431915.1 Lachnospiraceae bacterium UBA5895
ATCTATGCGCCGGTACGTGTCCTGGGCAACAAGACCATCGTAACCAATGGCGATCAGACCGATACTATCTACGAGGGAATGGACAAACAGTTAACCTTTGAACAGTCCCTGCGCAGCAGAGAATTCGAGCCGGACGGACCGAACTATACACCGAGAATTTCCGGTATCATGCACATCGAGAACGGCAAGTACAATTACGCCATGTCCATTTTGAAGAGTGACAATGGCAACCCCGATTCCTGCCTGCGTTTTACTTATGCTTATGAGAATCCCCTTCCCGGAGAGGGACGCTTCATTCATACCTATATGCACGACGGCAATCCCCTGCCCAGCTTTCAGGGAGAGCCGAAGTTGGTAGAGATTCCCGATGACATGGATGCTTTTACCGATATGCTGTGGAACAGTCTGAACGAGGATAACAAGGTCTCCCTGTTCGTGCGTTTCATTGACATCCAGACCGGTAAATACGAGACAAAGATCGTGAATAAGAATAGATAAAGTAAGCCGCGAAAACGCATTTTGCGAATGCAGGTTCTGAATAGTTAACAGCGTAGAATAGGAGAAAAATAAGATGAACGAGATTCAGTTAAAATACGGATGTAACCCGAACCAGAAGCCTTCCAGAATCTTCATGGAAGACGGCAGCAACCTGCCGGTGACCGTGCTGAACGGCAAACCCGGATATATCAACTTTCTGGATGCTTTCAACGGCTGGCAGCTGGTAAAAGAGCTGAAGGAAGCCACAGGACTTCCCGCAGCCACTTCTTTCAAGCATGTATCTCCCGCCGGTGCTGCGGTAGGACTTCCCTTAAGTGATACGCTGGCGAAGATCTACTGGGTGGATGACCTGGGAGAACTCTCTCCCCTGGCATGTGCCTATGCAAGAGCCAGAGGTGCGGACAGAATGTCTTCTTTCGGTGATTTCATTGCATTGTCCGATGTCTGCGATACTGATACCGCCCGTCTGATCAAGCGAGAGGTATCCGACGGTGTCATCGCTCCCGGTTATACCGACGAGGCACTGGAACTGTTAAAACAGAAGAAAAAGGGCGCTTACAACATCATTCAGATTGATCCTTCCTATCAGCCCGCACCCATCGAGCGCAAGCAGGTATACGGCATCACCTTTGAACAGGGCCGTAACGAACTGGATATCAACGGTGATCTGCTGTCCAACATTGTGACCGTGAACAAGGAGATCCCGGAGAGCGCTCTGATCGACATGAAGATCGCGCTGATTACTTTAAAATATACCCAGTCCAATTCCGTATGCTATGTCAAGGACGGTCAGGCCATCGGTATCGGCGCAGGACAGCAGTCCCGTATCCACTGCACCAGACTGGCAGGCGGCAAGGCGGACAACTGGTTCTTACGTCAGTCTCCGCAAGTGCTGGGACTTCAGTTCGTGGACAGCCTGGGCAGAGCCAACCGTGACAATGCCATTGATGTCTACATGGGCGATGAGTACATGGACGTGCTAGCAGACGGTACCTGGGAAGGCATCTTCAAGATAAAACCTCCCGTATTTACCAGAGAGGAAAAGAGAGCATGGCTTGACAAAATGCAGGATGTGACTCTGGGAAGTGATGCGTTCTTCCCCTTCTCCGATAACATCGAGAGAGCACATAAGAGTGGCGTAAAATACATCGCACAGCCCGGCGGATCCGTGCGGGATGCCGATGTGATCGCATGCTGCGACAAATACAATATGGTGATGGCATTTACAGGCATCCGTCTGTTCCACCACTAAGACGAGGTAACCACATGAGCAAAAGGGAAGCCTTGAAAAGGCGGTTTTGCGAATGGGGTTCTGAATAGTTATGGGAGTTTTATGAGGAAGAAGAGGAAAGCATAGTTATGAACAGACGAGGGGACGCAAAAAGCAGAGAAATGATGCTGGGAGAACTCATGGGGTATGACCGGGTGACGATCCAGTGCCACGACAATCCGGATGCGGATGCCATTGCCTCCGGTTTTGGATTGTACTGTTTTTTCCGGGATCAGGGTAAAGATGTAAGACTCCTGTATTCCGGCAGGAATAAATTACGAAAAGCGAATCTGAAGCTGATGGTGGAGCGTCTGCGGATTCCGTTAGAGTACCTGCCCCAGCCCGGGGAGGAAGCACTGGAAGGACTGCTCATCACCGTGGATTGCCAGTACGGTGCCGGGAATGTGACGAAGATCCCTGCGGAGGAGATCGCGGTGATCGACCATCACCCGTTAGAGATCATCTGCACGGAGAGAATGCGCCTGCAGCCCGGCATGGGAAGCTGTGCGACGCTGGTGTGGACCATGCTCCAGGAAATGCAGTACCCTGTGGAGAAAAATAAAGATCTGGGTACCGCTCTGTACTACGGTCTGTTCATGGACACGAACCAGTTCTCCGAGTTATCCAACCCCATAGACATGGATATGCGTGAGAGCCTGAACTTTGATAAGAATCTGATCTCTCTGTTCCGTAATTCCAATATTTCATTGAAAGAACTGGAGATTGCCGGCGTGGCAATGCTGCGCTGCAACTATAATGACGATTATCAGTTCGCCGTAATCCATGCCCAGCCCTGTGATCCCAATGTCTTAGGTCTGATCAGTGATTTCCTCTTACAGGTGGCGGGGGTCAACACCTGCGCGGTCTATAACGAGGACAGTGGCGGTTACAAATTCTCCGTCAGGAGCTGTATCCGCGAGGTCAATGCCAGCGAACTGTCGGATTATCTGTCGGAGGGAGTCGGTTCCGGCGGCGGACATTATGAGAAGGCGGGCGGTTATATCAGTATGAAGCTGTATGAGGAAAAATATCCGACCCTGCATTCCGAGGCTTATTTCAATAACCGGATGACCCAGTATTTCGATAATTTCAAGATCGTGTATGCACAGGACAGAGAATTCCGGACAGAGGATGCTGTGAAATACCGCAGAAGGAAAAATCCCATTGCCTGTCTGCGGGCATCGGATCTTGCACCGCTGGGCACCATCGTATCCGTTCGTACCCAGAACGGTACCATGGATATCGATACGAGGCAGCATGTCTGTTATACGCTGGAGAGAAGCGGAGAACTGCACAGAATCGCCGGGGAGAGATTCCACCGGATCCTGGAGCGGACAGACCTTTCTCTGCCGGAGGATTATTGCAGCAGTATGGGATATATCCCCAGAGTGAAGGACGGCAGAGATGGAAGCACCCATCTGCTGACGGAATATGTACATATGAGCATGCCCACGGATGCTTTCCGCATCTATGCCACAGAACTGAAACAGGGCGTAAAGGTATTCCCCGTCTGGGACGAGGACGGCTATATGACAGGCAGAGCGGGGGATTATCTGGCAGCCAGCGAGGACGACCTTCACAATATGTTCATCGAGTCCGGACAGAATCTGCGGAATTATTTTGAAGAGATGGCATAAGAATCATAAAAAAAGGTTTATAAAATTTTCCTTGTGTGGTAAGATTAAGGTTACGAAAACAGTATTAAGTAAACGAAAGGCAAGGATATCACCATGAGCGAAGTAGAAAAAGAAATCGTAGATTCCACAGAAGTGAAGGAATCTAAGAATTTTATAGAGCAGATCATCGATAAGGATCTGGCGGAGGGCGTATACGATACGGTACATACCCGTTTCCCTCCCGAACCCAACGGTTATCTTCACATCGGACATGCCAAGAGTATTCTGTTAAACTACGGTCTGTCCCAGAAGTATCACGGTAAATTCAACCTGCGTTTTGATGATACCAACCCCACCAAGGAGAAGGCAGAGTTCGTAGAATCCATCAAGGCAGATGTAAAGTGGCTGGGTGCAGACTGGGAGGACAGACTTTTCTTCGCATCCAACTATTTCGATCAGATGTATGAAGCAGCGGTAAAGCTGATCAAAAAGGGCAAGGCGTATGTCTCCGACTTAAGCGCAGAGCAGATCCGTGAGTACAGAGGAAGCCTGACCGAGCCCGGCAGGGAAGATCCCGGCAGCGTAAGAACCGTGGAAGAGAATCTGGCACTGTTCGAGGATATGAAGGCAGGCAAATACGAGGACGGCACCAAGGTACTGCGTGCCCGTATCGATATGGCATCTCCAAATATCAACATGCGTGATCCCGTTATCTACCGTGTGGCACATATGTCTCACCAGAACACCGGAGACAAATGGTGCATCTATCCCATGTATGATTTCGCCCATCCCATCGAGGATGCCATTGAGGGTGTGACCCATTCCATCTGTACCCTGGAGTTCGAGGATCACAGACCTTTATATGACTGGGTGGTAAGAGAGCTGGAATACCCTCATCCTCCCAAACAGATCGAGTTCGCCAAGCTGTACCTGACCAACGTGGTCACCGGTAAGCGTTATATCAAGAAGCTGGTAGAGCAGGGCATCGTGGACGGCTGGGATGATCCCAGACTGGTATCCATCGCAGCGCTGCGCAGAAGAGGATTTACACCGGAATCTATCAAGAAGTTCGTAGAACTGTGCGGTATCTCCAAGGCACAGTCTTCCGCAGACTATGCAATGTTAGAGTACTGTATCCGTGAGGATCTGAAGGCAAAGGCACCCCGTATGATGGCGATTTTAGATCCCGTGAAGCTGGTCATTGACAATTATCCCGAAGGACAGACCGAGATGCTGCCCGTAGTCAATAATCCGGAGAACGAGGAGTTAGGCAGCCGCGAGGTTCCTTTCGGCAGGGAATTATATATCGAGAGAGAAGACTTCATGGAAGAGCCTCCCAAGAAGTATTTCCGTATGTTCCCCGGCAACGAGGTGCGTCTGATGAGTGCTTATTTTGTAAAGTGCACCGGCTGCGTCAAGGATGAGAACGGCAAGGTCGTGGAAGTACATTGCACCTACGATCCGGAGAGCCGCGGCGGCAACAGCCCGGACGGCCGTAAGGTCAAGGGAACCATCCACTGGGTAAGCGCAGCGGAATCTGTGAAAGCAGAGGCTCGTCTGTATGAGAATATCATCGATGAGGAGAAAGGCGTATACAACGAGGACGGAAGTCTGAATCTGAACCCCAATTCTCTGACCATACTGACAGAGTGCCGCTTAGAGCCCGCATTTGCCAAAGCACAGGCTTATGACCGCTTCCAGTTCGTAAGACAGGGCTTCTTCTGCGTGGATTACAAGGATACCAAGCCCGGAGAACTGGTATTTAACCGTATCGTGTCTCTGAAGAGTTCTTACGTACTGCCTAAGTAGGAATTATAACCCATAAGGGGAATCGGGATGTTGCAATTTGTATTGCCACCGGGAATGGACAGTACAAAAGAAAAGGAGAGACATATGTCAGACAAATTATTTGGACTGGGCGGTTTAGGGTTGGATGACCTGGAAGATATGGATATCTTTGGACAGGAGAAAAAGGAAGAGAAGGCAGTTGCCGAAGCCCCGAAAATAGAAGAAAAGGACCTGATCTTCGACAAAACTTTCACCTGCCCCGTCTGCGGAGAGGATTTTTCCGCTAAAATTATGAAAACGGGCAAGGCAAGATTATTAGGCACAGATCAGGATCTGCGTGCCAGATACGAAGGCATCGATGCCGTAAAATACGATGTGATTCTGTGCCCCCACTGTGGCTATGCTGCACTGAACAGATATTTCAACAGCCTCAATAAAGTATATGTGAAGCTGATCAAGGAAAGTATCAGCAGCAAAGTACAGCTTCACAGCTTCGACGATGACATTTATTCTTATGAAGAAGCCATCGAACGTTACAAACTCTGTCTTGTCAATGCTGTGGTAAAGCGCGCACATGCCAGTGAAAAGGCATATATCTGCTTGAAGAGTGGATGGCTCATGAGAGGTTATCAGGAATATCTGGAAGAATCCGGGGATACGGATATGGCGAGACTCCGCGAGGCGAAGACCCTGGAAGAGACCTATCTGAAAAATGCTTACACCGGTTTCATGGAAGCACTGCAGACTGAGGGCTTCCCTATGTGTGGCATGGATGAGATCACGGTGGAATTCCTGATCGGTGTGTTGGCCACCAGATTTCAGAAATATGATGTGGCAAGCCGTATGGTAGCCACGGTTCTGACATCTCCTTCCGCCAATGCCCGTACCAAGGACAAGGCGAGAGAACTTAAGGATCAGATCCTGGAGGAACTGAAGAGTCAGAAAAAGTAGGACAGTAGGATAATACTATGTATGATATGACGATCCGGCTGCGTACAGACAGTGATAAATGTCTGTACCAGCAGATATATGAGCATATACGACAGGAAATCAGGGAAGGGAAGCTTCTGGCAGGAGAGAGGCTTCCCTCCACACGTTCTTTGGCAGAATACCTGCAGGTGGCGAGAAGTACCGTGGACTATGCCTATGACCAGCTGTTAAGCGAGGGCTACATTGAGGCAAGACCTTATAAGGGCTATTTTGTCTGCCGACTGGAGGGGATTTTTACTATGGAACCGGGGGAAATCCCGGAACCCGAGACAGCAGAAACGGACAGAGAGGCTGACGGGGAAGCACCGCAGATCGCTTTTTCCCCTTACGGCATCGATATGACCGGATTCCCCTTCGGAGTGTGGAAACGGATCACGAAAAATATCCTGAATGACAGCAACAGTGAGCTATTTGCCCAGGGAGAGCCCCAGGGAGATTACGACCTGCGGATGACCATCAGCCGCTATCTGCATTCTTCCCGCGGTGTGAACTGCCGGCCGGAGCAGATCATCGTGGGAGCCGGGAATGATTATCTGTTACTGTTATTAGAGAAAATATTGGGGAGACATGTGGGAATCGCCATGGAGAACCCTACGTACAAGAGAGCTTACAGGATCTTCCAGTCTTTTGCCTACCGTATTTATACGGTGGATATGGATGATAAAGGGATGCGGGCGGACAGACTGACAGAGCTTCCGGTCCGGGCAGCCTATGTGATGCCGTCCCATCAGTATCCTACCGGTGCGATCATGACCATCGGCAGAAGAGCAGAGCTGTTACACTGGGCGGAAAAGGAGCCGGATCGTTATCTGATCGAGGATGATTACGACAGTGAATTCCGCTATCGTGGGAAGCCGATTCCTTCTCTGCAGTCCTCGGACAAACGGGGCAAGGTGATCTACATTGGTACCTTTTCCAAAGCAATCGCACCGGCGATCCGTGTCAGTTATATGGTGCTTCCGGAGAGTCTGTTAGAGGTCTACCGCAGGGATTGTTCTTTTTATTCCTGCACAGTGTCGAGAATTGACCAGCGGATCTTAAATGAATTTATCCGGGACGGATATTTTGAACGGCATCTGAACAAAATGCGGATGCACTATCGTGCCAAACACGATTTGTTGCTTGCAGAATTAGAGCCGTTTGCAAAGGCTTTTACAATCTCCGGGGAGGATGCGGGACTGCATCTTCTGCTGACGGCGAAAGGAGACGTCACAGAAGCGCAGCTATTGTCTGCGGCGGCGGAAGCTGGAGTAAAAGTCTATGGCATGTCGGAAAATATGGTGGAGACCGATGCCCCGAAGGCAACGATACTGCTGGGATTCGGAAGTGTGAGTGAGACAGAAATGAAAGAAGGTCTTCACAGGCTGCAAAAAGCATGGCTGTGAGACCTTCTGAGGATCTGATTATTCTTTGTTCACGGGAGGCTCTTCATCCTCGGCATCTTCCTCGTCGAAGAACTCTTCTACGTCTTCCACGGTCTCGTCCTCTTCCTTGGACAGATCGGCTGCCTGATCGGAGAGGGGAGTGAAATCGGATGCGTCAGCGTCAGCATCTGTAGTATCTGCCTTCTCAGGTGCAGAAGTCTCGGGAGTCTGCACGGCAGTGTTCAGAGGAACATAATTGCGGGAGAATTCGTTGCTCTCCTCGAGATCCTCATGGAAATCATCGTAATCGTCATCTGCATCGGAAGATTCCTTCAGATTGGAATCCTTCTGTTGCATATAGTAGTAAGCAGCTGCGGCTGCGGTACCTACTGCTGCGGTGAACAGCAGAAATTTGCCAAATTTTTTAGCCATAGGGTTGCTCCTTCCATGTTGTAGTGTATGTAACGGTTCGGAATTATATACATTTGTCCATACAGTTATATGATAAACCTTATTGACCAAAATGAAAAGGGATATGTTGCGTTATGAATGAGAAATTTTTTGATTTAAAAAAAGAAAAACAGGACCGGATGATCAATGCAGCACTGAAAGTATTCGCACTTGGCGGCTATCGGCATGCCAGTACCGATGACATTGTGCGGGAGGCGGCGATCAGTAAGGGATTATTATTCCATTATTTCGAAAGCAAACTGGGTGTCTACGCGTTTGTCTATGATTACAGCGTCCGGTATCTGCTGCTGGAACTGTCTACAGCGGTGGATGCGAAGGAGACGGATCTGTTTACTCTGATGCAGCAGGTGGAATGCGGCAAAATGCATGCCATGTGCGGGTATCCTTATCTGCAGCATTTTTTGAACCGGGCACAGTCCGAGAATGTCAGTGAGGCATTGCTAGCCACCGAAGAGAGCAGGCGGCGGCTGGAAGACGCTTACGAAGCCATCTACGAAAAAGCGGATCTTACCGGGTATGCTTCCGCAGAGGATGCCCAGAAACTTCGTAAAATGCTGGAACTGACCATTAAGGGACTGATTAACGAGAGAATTTTAGAGGATGCTTTTCAGCCGGAGATGTTGTACGAAGAGATCACGGAGTATCTGGACTTAAGCAGAAGGCTGGCGAAACGCTCCGCACAGTCCTCTGCCGAAGAAATTTCAGAAAAATAGCATCATAATTGCATCGTATTTTTGAATAAAATTTGGTTTTATTTAGACATTTTATAGGCGGGATCTGCGGGATACCCGCCTTTTAATTTCTGCATACCGCGCTGGATGGCATCCTTGGAATTTTTCCAGTCGGCGTCCTTGTTACGGTAATCGAATTTCTCCACCAGCCAGGACACATCCTCGGAGATCCGCTGCATGTTCGCCTCCATGACGGGCAGGAGACAGTCGTAGAATTCCTGCTTTTCCTTATCAGAGAGCTTGCGGTCCGCAGCTTCGCAGAGGTCGCCGAAGTGGGGCAGGCAGAAGCCTTTGCCGTCTTTGATTTTCTTACGGAAGTTGTCATCATTTTTCCACAGATAGAAAAAGGTGTCCAGATACCTTTCATAAGTATCCTTGTACTGGGAACAGATATAGCAGGAGTCCTCTTTTGCCCGGATCCACATGCCGATGGTATTTTCGCTGCCTTCGGCTTTTTTGAATTTATTAAGAAGAGAGCTTTTCCCGGGGCGGAAGGTGGAAAATTCCTGCTGCATTTCCCGGATCATGCGCTGGTAGTGGGTCTTTAAGATCCAGGCATTGCCCAGAGTGTTGCCGTAATCGAACATTTTCTGGAAATGGTACCGGCAGAAGCCTGCCTTGTCGGTCTGCTCTCTGATATCCGCTTCCATGTAGGAGGAGCCGGAGCCTAAGACGAAGTCCAACAGATCCTGTTCGATACTTCTGTGTATGAAGCAGAAAGGACATTCGTCCTGTGCGTTGACGGCATCGTTTAAGGGGATGGTATATAACTGTTCTTTCATAGGAAATATCCTTTCTCAGTCGTTGTTATATCCATTGTAAACGAAGCCGGAAAAAATTGCAAAAAGATTAAGCAGTTGTAAAATATTGTCATTTAAAATTAAGAATTGTTTTGTTGTAATACCCCGTGTTTCAAGATACTATGATATAAAGAACAGAATTTGTGATAAAAACAGAAACAGAAAGATGTGATTTTTTTGATATTCAGCAGTATTGAATTTGTGCTGTGGTTCCTGCCGATTTTTCTGATCGTCTACGGAATCACACCTTCTAAATACAGAAACCTGACGCTGCTTGTGGGAAGCATTGTTTTTTATGCTATGGGAGATGCGAGGGCACTTCCGGTATTGATGGTCTCGGTAATCTGCAATTACTTTTTGGGGCTGCATCTGGCAAAAAGAAGCCCGAAGACCTTATGGCGTAAAAAGGTATTGTTCCTTGCGGCGCTTGCCCTGAACCTGGGAGTGCTTCTGTGGTTCAAGAACCGGGGAACTTCCGAGACACTGCCTCTGGGAATCAGTTTTTATACTTTTCAGGTGCTGTCGTATCTGATCGATGTGTATCGGGGAGAAGTTGCCAGAGAATATTCGTTCCTTAAATTTGCTACTTATGTAGTCATGTTCCCGAAGCTGATCTCCGGACCCATTACCCGGTACGGAGATGTGTCGGACAGCCTGGAGATGAGGACGTTTACGGTTGAGGGACTGGAGAACGGCATGAAGCTGTTTATCTTAGGACTGGCAGCCAAGGTGCTTCTGGCGGACCGTGTGGGGATATTGTGGCATGAGGCACAGGTCACGGGTTTTGAGAGTATTTCCACCCCACTGGCATGGCTGGCGGCAATTGCTTATTCCATGGAGATTTATTTTGACTTCTGGGGATATTCACTGATGGCAATGGGACTGGGCAGAATGCTTGGCTTTGAACTGCCCGTGAACTTCCGCAGACCCTACATGGCGAGAAGTGTGAGAGATTTCTACCGCAGATGGCATATGACATTGGGACAGTGGTTCTGCCGGTATGTGTATATCCCTTTGGGTGGCAGCAGGCAGGGAGAACTTCGCACGATTTTTAATTTGTTTGCGGTATGGATATTAACTGCATTTTGGCATGGCACCAGCTGGAACTTTTTCTGCTGGGGTGGACTATTGTGGATCTGTATCGTGGTGGAACGACAGTTGGGCAGGTTAAAATTTGTGCATAAGATGAAAGTATTGCCGCACATTTATCTGTGGCTGATCATTCCCATGAGCTGGATGTGCTTTGCTATTACAGATATGTCCCAGCTGGGGATATATCTGAATAAGATGCTGTGGCTGGTACCGGGAATCAGCGGCGGATATGAGGATGCGTGGAAGGCACTGTCTACCTACGGTGGGCTGTTAGCCGTATCCGGTCTGGCATGTACACCGGCAATCGAGAAGCTGTACCATAAGTGGCAGGATAAGCTTGTGGTGAAAGTACTGCTGGCGGTGCTCTTCTGGTATTGTATCTGGAGACTTATATTAGAGGGAAATAACCCGTTTATGTATTTTAGTTTTTAAGAAAAGGTCGTTATGCAATGAAACATGCAGAAAATAATACTATTTGGTCAAAAATGAAAGAAAAATCGCATAAATACTCCTTTTTGGGATGCCTTCTGCTGGTGGGCGCTGTATTTTTCACCTGGACGGATAACTGGAAGATCTACGCAGAGCCGCTGCAGCAGATATATGAGCAAGTCACAGAATCGGTGCAGGAGCATCCGAATCCGGAGGGTGAACCGGAAGCACCGGTGACCGGGGAAGAGACCGTAAGCGGTAACCTGGTGCCTGCGGAAACGGAAATGGTGGTGCCTGAGACGGAGACTGCGGCGGAACCTGCGCAGACACAAGATCCGCAGGAAGAACCGAAGGAAGTTGTCTACCATACGGTGGATGACAGCTATTTTGATGATGCGGTATTTATCGGGGATTCCCGGACGGTAGGCATGTACGAGTACGGCGGACTGGAGGAGACCTCCACATTTTACGCCTCCACCGGACTGACGATCTACAAAATGTTCGACAGTGCCATCGTGTCGGTACCGGGGCAGAAGAAAAAGATCACGGTGGAAGAGGCACTATCCGAGAAGCAGTTTGCCAAGATCTATCTGATGATCGGTATTAACGAGATGGGAACCGGTACGGTGGAATCTTTCATGAAAGCTTACGAAGAGGCAGTGCAGCATCTGCAGGAGCTGCAGCCCGATGCGGTGATCTATCTGCAGGCAATCATGAAAGTGACGACAGAGCGCTCCGAACAGGGGGATTATATTACCAACGAAGGTATCGAAGCCAGGAATGAAGAAATTGCGAAGCTGGCGGATGATGAGAAGATTTTTTACCTGGATGTGAATCCGCTGATCTGTGACGAGACCGGGGGAATGGTGGCATCCTATACTTACGACGGAGTGCACCTGAAGGCCCAGTATATTCCCATCTGGCTGGATTTCTTAAAAGAACATGCGGTGGAATGAACTTTTTTCTTGACTGTGGAACGATGAAAAGCTATCATGTAACTAATAAGGTCACATAGGTGTGGGCAGGTAGATGACTATCTGCCTATATCTATGCGGCAAATATTACAAGTTCACATGTCTATGACATAGGAGGAGAAAAATGAGCGAGAAGACTACACTCGGCGAAAACGGCATTTACGATGCCAGATCCTTGGGCGTGCCCAAGATGCTTCTGCTGGGACTTCAGCACATGTTTGCAATGTTCGGTGCCACCATTCTGGTACCCATGCTGACAGGTCTGGATGTTTCCACAACACTGTTATTTGCAGGTCTGGGAACTTTACTGTTCCATCTGCTGACCAAGAGAAAGGTACCCGCATTCCTGGGTTCTTCCTTTGCTTTTTTAGGCGGATATGCCGCTATTGCACCTATGGCTGACGGCGCAGACAATTCCGAACTGCTTCCTTATGCCTGCTTCGGTGTGGCATGCGCAGGTCTGCTGTATCTGGTATTATCCCTGTTAATCAAGATCTTCGGTGCCGGCAAGGTAATGCGTTTCTTCCCGCCCATCGTAACCGGACCTATCATCATTGCCATCGGTCTGACCCTGTCCCAGTCCGCTATCGACAACTGTTCCGCAGACTGGCTGATCGCTGTGGTTGCTATTGCACTGGTAGTGATCTGCAACATCTGGGGTAAGGGAATGGTGAAGATCGTTCCGATTATCATCGGTGTTATCGGTTCCTATGTACTGGCAGCTATTCTTGGTCGTGTGGATTTCACCCCCGTTGCGGAAGCTGCATGGGTCGGACTTCCCATTCACTGGAATGAGACTGCTTTCTGGGCACTGTCCGACGGCAACACTTCCCTGTTGATTACTTCCGTGATTACCATTATGCCCATCGCACTGGCTACCATGGTAGAGCATATCGGAGATATCTCCGCTATTTCTTCCACCGTTGGAGTGAACTATATCAAGGATCCCGGACTGCATCGCACTCTGTTGGGTGATGGTCTGGCTACCATTATTGCATCCCTGTTCGGTGCTCCCGCAAACACCACTTACGGTGAGAACACCGGTGTATTGTCTCTGACCAAGGTATTTGATCCCAGAGTCATTCGTATCGCAGCAGGCTTCGCTATTCTGTTCTCCTTCTCTCCGAAGGTAGCAGCACTGATCGGATGTATGCCTACCGCTACCTGCGGTGGTGTATCCCTGGTACTGTACGGTATGATCTCTGCAGTCGGTGTTCGTAACATCGTGGAGACTCAGGTAGACTTCACCAAGAGCCGTAACGTTATCATCGCTGCTCTGATTCTGGTATTGTCCATCGGTATCAACTACAGCGCAGCAGGCGCTATTGCATTCCACATCGGCGAGATCACCATCAGTCTGTCCGGACTGGCAGTAGGTGCTCTGACCGGTATTATCCTGAATGCAATTCTGCCCGGCAAGGACTACAAGTTCGATGAGGACAAGCCCGATGACACCGGCGTATGCTTCGCAGTAAAGGGTCAGGAGAACTAAGACATTTTTTGTCGGTAACGGCATAAACTGAACAAAGAAAGTAAGAGGGAGCATTCATGGCAGGAACATAGAGCTGTGGATGCTCTCTTTTTATAGGTAAGCAGGAGCAAAAATATGAAGATCATGGATATGCATTGCGATACTATCTCGGAACTGGCGGACAGAGGCGGTGGATTATGGAAAAATGGCGGGCAGTTGGATCTTAAGCGGATGCGGCAGAGTGGATATCTGTTGCAGAATTTCGCGTTGTTTGTGGATATCGGGAAATGCGCGCCGTGGGCGGAGCTGGGACAGATGCCGGAAAATTGCCGGGAACGGAGCAGCGCGGAGCCGGGGAGGATGTCTCCGTCCCGGGAGCTGGGAGCACCGACGCCCTGGGAGCGGGTGTGTGCTCTATATGAGGTTTACCGTAGAGAACTGGAGAATAATAAGGATGTTATTGCTCCGGTGCTGTGCTATGAAAATATTTTACGAAATGAGGAAAACGGGAAGATATCAGTGCTATTGACGGTGGAAGAGGGGGCAGTCTGCGGCGGCAGTATAGAGCGGTTGCGGGAACTGTACGGAATGGGGGTGCGGATGCTGACCCTGACCTGGAACTATCCAAATGAACTGGGGACGCCCGCCACTTGTAGAAGCCTGGGGCAGAGCAAGAACGACGGCGGTTTTATGAAAGGATCGGTCCAGGAGAAGACACAGAAGACCGGACAATGTGGATCCGGTAGCGGGGATGAAGTGATGGGGCTGGCAGATGCAACATATGGACTGACGAAGACCGGCAGGGAGTTTGTCATAGAGATGGAACACCTCGGCATGATCCCCGATGGCTCCCACCTGTCGGATGCCGGATTTGATGCCGTGTGGGAATGCACGAAGAAGCCCTTTGTGGCAAGCCATTCCAACGCAAGAGCCGTATGCGCCTCTCTCCGTAACCTCACCGATGACCGGATCCGCAGACTGGCAGAGCGGGGAGGCTGTATGGGGCTTAATTATTATGATAAATTCCTGCTGGATGGCGGAAGCGAGGATCCGGAGATGCTGTGGGAAGCTATCATACGTCAGGCGAAATATATCACCGATGTCGGCGGCACAGAAGTGCTGGGACTGGGCAGCGACTTTGACGGCATCCAAATGAATCCTGCCCTCCCCGGAGCCGAAGCCATGCCGCTATTGTGGGACAGATTAAAAACAGCCGGCTTTACAGAAAGCCAGCTGGATCAAATCTTCTGGAAAAATGTGTTACGGGTGTATCAGGAGACATTATAATTTTGTCATTTCTGCAATCACCTGGTCCAGTACCTCGAAATAATTCTCAAAGGTTTTGCGGCAGCAGCCGGGATCGTCGATCACGATGCCTTTGGCACGGAGCCCTGTCAGAGAAAAGCCCATTGCCATGCGGTGGTCGTCGTAGGTGGTTACGGTGCAGGGACGCGGCATGCCCGGATAGATGGTGATGCTGTCCTGTGCTTCTTCGCAGCGGATGCCCATGCGGGTCAGCTCCGTGCAGATGGCATGGATGCGGTCGCTCTCCTGGAAGCGGATATGCCCGATGCCCGTGATGCAGGTGGGGCTGTCGGCAAAGGGTGCGATGGCAGCCAAAGTAATCGCCTGATCGGAGCAGGAAGACATGTCCACCGAGATACCGTGGAAAGCGGGAGCCTGCGTTCCGGCGCCCGTCGAACCGCCGGGCGGCAGCAGGAGGACGCCTTTTTCCGTCTCTTTGGCTGTACATCCCATTTTCTCTAAGATACGCAGGAATTCCACATCTCCCTGCAAGCTTTCAAAATGCACATGCTCCACACATACCGGAATCCCCAGTAACGGAACCATGGCATAGAAATAACAGGCAGCGGAGACATCAGGCTCAATCTGATAATCCAACGCCCTATACTGCTGGCTGGCGGGAATGCGGAACTGGTCCGCAGCGGGACGTTTCAACCGGACACCGAACTGCTCCATCATCTTCTGCGTCATTTCGATATAAGCCATGCCGTGGGTTCCTTCCACCTGAATCGTGAAATCACGATCTGACAGCACGGAAGCAATTAACAGAGCACTCAGAAACTGACTGCTGTGCCCGATGTTAATCGAGATATGATCCTGCCCGAAGCCATGAGCGGTCAGCGTAAAAGGAAAATGCCCGTCCTCTGCTTCACATTTCACATCACAACCAAGCTCCTTCAGAGAAGACAGAAGAGGTGCCATCGGACGTTTTCGCATCTGCACCGAGGCATCCATGTGGAAAATTCCCTCCGAGACACCTAACGCAGCCGTCAGAAAACGCGCTGCCGTTCCCGCGCTTCCTACATTTAACGAAGCTTCCCCGCAGGGGATCCTTCCCCCGAGACCCTCTACCGTGACGATACAACGATCCTCGTCCACAGAGGTCTCAAAGCCCAGATCCTGCACACACTGCAGAAAATGCCTCGAATCATCCGAGAACAATACCCCGCGCAGCGTGGATCTTCCTCCCGCCAGCATCGCCAGAAGGAGACTGCGGTTCGTGATACTCTTAGAACCCGGTACCCGGACCGTCAGCGGATCAGTTGTTTTTCTGATTTCATTATATATAGTAGGAACGCGGTAAATGTTATCTGCCATATAGTTGAGTGACTCCTTCTAAATTAATATATTTTCTATTACAATATTTCCTTGAAATATGCCAATAAACCAGTAGTCACAACAGTAAGTAAGAATAAGCGTGCCGTAAGCAGACGTCGGTACTTAGCGGCCGTACTGTGACCGCTTATGTACCGCTACGCTCTGCGACAGAGCGAGAGCGTGCCGCGTTTCTTACTTACTGTTGGGGCTACGGAGATATAAGCGTGTCTGCGGCTCTTAGCCCCAATGGAGGCTACGGACTAATTATCTAAATCATATCATTTTCCTATGTTTAGTACAACTCTCAAAAATTTTAAAAATAATTGTTGACATTCCTAGTGGAATAGTATAGTATAAATTCATAACATCCCTATCAGATAAGTAGGAAATAAGAAAACAAACAAAAATCAACATTAAAGGAGGATTCTACTATGAGTAAAATTTACACATCCGCAACCCAGCTGATCGGACATACCCCCCTTCTAAAGGTAGCAAACTACATGAAGGACCAGAACATCGAAGGTGTAGAACTTTTAGCAAAACTGGAGTACTTCAACCCCGCAGGAAGCGTAAAGGACAGAATCTCCCTTGCAATGATCGAAGACGCTGAGAAGAAGGGCATCTTAAAAGAAGGTTCCACCATCATCGAGCCCACCTCCGGTAACACCGGTATCGGTCTGGCAAGCGTAGCAGCAGCCAAAGGCTACAGAACCATTTTAACCCTTCCCGAGACCATGAGCGTGGAGCGTCGTAACCTCCTGAAAGCTTACGGTGCAGAACTGGTACTGACCGAAGGCGCGAAGGGCATGAAGGGTGCCATCGCCAAGGCAGAGGAACTGGAGAAGTCCATCCCGAACGCAGTGATCCTCGGACAGTTTGACAATCCTGCGAACCCCGCTGCACATGCAGCTACCACCGGTCCCGAGATCTGGGAAGATACCGACGGTAAGGTAGACATCTTCGTAGCAGGCGTAGGTACCGGCGGAACCGTAACCGGTATCGGCACTTTCTTAAAGTCCAAGAACCCGAACGTGAAGATTGTAGCAGTAGAGCCTGCCGATTCTCCCGTACTTTCCGGCGGACAGCCCGGACCTCATAAGCTGCAGGGTATCGGCGCAGGATTCGTTCCTTCTGTTCTGAATACCGGCATCTACGATGAAGTATTCACCGTTACCACCGACCAGGCATTTTCCACCGGCCGCCTTATCGCTCATAAGGAAGGTATCCTCGTGGGAATTACCTCCGGCGCAGCACTTTACGCAGCAGCACAGATTGCAAAGCGTCCCGAAAATGCAGGCAAGACCATCGTGGCACTGCTTCCCGATTCCGGTGACAGATACCTGTCCACCCCGATGTTTGCAGAAGCTTAAGACGAAATTTGTAGAACTGGACAGACTTGCATTCTTGTGTTAGAATGTATGGCATGGTACTAGGAATTCAAGGAATTCGCGCTTTTCTCCCCTTAAAAGCACGAACCTGGAATGGAGGAACTTATGGAACCGATCATTCAGATCAAGAATGTAACGAAAACTTTTATTGGAAAAGATAATCAGGTAGAAGCCTTAAAAGGTATCAGCCTGAATATCAATAAGGGAGATATCTACGGCATCATCGGTATGAGTGGTGCCGGAAAATCTACCCTGGTGCGTTGCCTGAACTATTTGGAGAAGCCCACCACCGGAACCGTAGTCGTAGAAGATCAGGATCTTTCGACACTGACCGAGGCAGAACTTCGTAAAGTTCGTACAGGCATCGCGATGATCTTTCAGCATTTTAATCTGCTCATGCAGAGAAGTGTCCTGGACAATGTATGTTTCCCTATGGAGATCGTGGGTGTGAAGAAGCAGGCAGCCAGAAAACGCGCTATGGAACTGCTTGAGATCGTAGGACTGAAGGAAAAGGCAGATGCTTATCCTTCCCAGCTCTCCGGAGGACAGAAGCAGCGTGTGGCAATCGCAAGAGCTCTTGCCAATACGCCGAAGATCCTGCTGTGTGACGAGGCGACCAGTGCCCTGGATCCCACGACGACCAAGGAAATCCTGAAATTATTACAGGACATCAACAAACAGTACGGCATCACCATCGTAATCATCACCCATGAGATGGCTGTGGTACAGGAGATCTGTTCTCATGTGGCAATCATCGATGCCGGAGAACTGGCAGAGCACGGTACGGTGGAGGAGGTATTCTCAAGACCCCAGTCTGCTGCAGCCAGAAAGCTGGTATTCATGGTGGATCCCAAGGCAAAGGAGATGTCCGGCAAACGCTGCATCCGCATTGTTTTCACCGAGAATTCTTCTTTTGAGCCTGTGATCGCCAATATGGTGCTGGAGTGCAAGGCTCCCGTCAACATCCTGTTAGCGGATACCAAGGATATCGGCGGTATCGCCCATGGACAGATGATCCTGCAGCTGCCGGAAGATGAACTGGCAGCGAACAAGATGATCCATTATTTACAGGAGAGAAAACTGGAAGTGGAGGAGCTGAAAGACTATGTGGGATAATGCAACGATTATGATGCTGGTGGAAGGCACCTTTGTTACTTTGTATATGACACTTCTTTCCACATTTATGGGTTATGTACTGGGACTTCCCATGGGAATTGCCCTGGTAATTACCGCACCCAAGGGATTACGCCCCAACAAGATCATTTACAAGATTCTGGATGTGATCGTTAATATTGTACGAAGCATCCCGTTCCTGATTCTGCTGATCCTGGTCATCCCTCTGACCCGAATTATCGTAGGACAGAGCTATGGACCGACCGCTACTATTGTTCCTCTGACATTGGCGGCAGCACCGTTTATTGCCAGAATGGTAGAGTCTTCTCTGTTAGAGGTAGACCCCGGTGTCATTGAAGCGGCTCAGAGTATGGGAGCAAATCTATGGACGATCATCTGGAAGGTTATGCTGGCAGAGTCCAGAACTTCATTGTTGGTCAACGGAACCATTGCACTGGGAACCATCCTTGGATATTCCGCTATGGCAGGTGCCGTAGGCGGTGGCGGACTTGGTGATATTGCCATCCGTTACGGCTACTATCGTTATCAGACAGATATCATGCTGGTGACTGTAGTGTTGTTAGTTCTGTTGGTACAGTTACTGCAGTATATCGGAATGACAATTTCCAAGAAGCTGGATAAGAGAACAAGATAACAGTTTTGAAAAAGGTTGAGACAGGTGCAGAGCACCTGATTCACAATAAAGTTAAATTTTTTAACGAAAGATTTAGGAGGAGAAATATTATGAAAAAGAAAGTAATCGCTTTGATTGCCGTTGCTGCATTGTCCGTGAGCGCACTGACCGGCTGCGGCAGCAAGGGAACCGATGACAAGACCATTAAGGTAGCTGCAACCGCAGTTCCCCACGCTGAAATCTTGGAGGCAGCAAAGCCTCTGCTGGAGAAGCAGGGTTATACTTTGGAGGTTCAGGTATTTGATGACTATGTACAGCCCAACGAAGTGGTAGAGTCTGGTGAATTTGATGCTAACTACTTCCAGCATATCCCTTATCTGGAGAGTTTCAATGAGGAGAAGGGTACTCACCTGGTAAATGCCGGCGGTATCCACTATGAGCCTTTCGGACTGTATCCCGGAACCGAGACCAGTCTGGACAACATTGACAACGCAACCATCGCAGTACCCAACGACACCACCAACGAGGCACGTGCTCTGTTACTGTTACAGGATAACGGTTACATCACTCTGAAGGACGGCGTGGGTCTGACCGCTACTACCAAGGATATCGTTGAGAACCCTCACAATATCACCTTCGTAGAGCTGGAGGCAGCACAGGTTCCCAGAACTCTTCCCGAGGTATCCTTCGGTGTCCTTAACGGTAACTACGCTATGGAAGCAGGTCTGACTGTTGCAGATGACGCTCTGCTGTATGAGAGCGCTGATTCCGAAGCAGCAGCTACTTACGTTAATGTAATCGCTGTTAAGGAAGGCAACGAGAACCTGCCTAAGATCAAGGCTCTGGTAGATACCCTGAAGTCCGATGAGATCAAGCAGTTCATCAATGACAATTACAACGGCGGCGTTATCCCTTACAAATAAGGTGAAATGATGGTAAAGTAATGCGAAATCCGGAGAGCCATCCACATTCCATTAAGTAGCATTCGTGGATGCTCTCCTGATTTTTTTCTGTTGTTTCCACAAATCCTATATGAACTCTCGGAAAAGAGTGAGGGATAGAATCTGTGGAAACCATGGAAAATCCGGAATCGCCTGAAGCAGCCGGTGAAGGCTGTCGGGCTTAAAATGTGAAAGCGAGCAGAGAACTGCTCAGAAATGAGGATAAGATGAAAATTTCGACCAAAGGAAGATATGCAGTACGTGTTATGCTGGATCTGGCGCTGCACAATAACGGAGAGTGTATCAAGGTAAAGGAGATTGCCGCCAGACAGGGAATCTCCGAGAAATATCTGGAACAGATCATTGCTGTGCTGAACAAGGCGGGTTATGTAAAAAGTGTCCGCGGTGCCCAGGGTGGATATCGTATTGCGAAGAATCCGGCGGATTATACGGTGGGAATGATCCTGCGGCTGACGGAAGGCTCCCTGGCACCGGTGGCATGCCTGGAAGAAGGGGCGGATATCTGCGAGCGCTGCGATACCTGTGAGACTTTGGAGGTATGGAAAGAACTGTATGATGCGGTGAACAAAGTCGTGGACGGTGTGACCATCGCGGATCTGGTGGAACGACGGAACAAGCGCCTGGAGAATTTGGACTATTCCATATAAATCCCATAAATATTGAAAAACAAAGCACCCCGACAGGATTACCTGCCGGGGTGTTCTTACTGTCAAAGAATGAAGGGGGCATTCTTCTGACAGACAATGTTAACCAAGGAAATGGGTGGTTAACAACATTAGTATATCGGTAGAACGGGGGAATGTCAATCAAAGAAAGACGTCGGTTGACTGACTTTGGTCGACAAATATCGCGTAAAAGTATTAAAAAATTATATGTGGTTATAAAAACTACATAAAAAGACTTGAAACACCACGAAATGAAACATAATGTCAAAAACTCATTGCTTTTTACTCTATAACGTGGTAAGCTAAACTCTGCAAACCAATAGAAAGGTGTATGCGAGAATGAGCGAAGCATTTCATATTATATCAGACGGCTCCTGTGATCTTCCCATGGAGCTGACGAAGGAGAAGAATATTACCGTAGTTCCTTTTTATGTATCTTTTGAAGAAGGAAAATACCAGAAGGAGATGGTAGAGATCGGTGTCCGTGATTTCTATCAGGAGATGGTGGATCATCCGGATGTGTATCCGAAGTCTTCCATGCCCTCCGTACAGGATTATGTGGATGTATTTCTTCCCTATGTCAAGGCTGGAACTCCCGTGATCTGTATCTGTATTACCACCAAATTCAGCGGTTCCATGCAGTCTGCACTGAATGCAAAGGCGATTCTGGAAGAGGAATATCCCGAAGCACAGATCTATGTCTGCGATTCCACTGTGGATACCGTTCTTCAGGGAATCTATGTGCTGGAAGCGGTACGCCTCAGAGACGCAGGGAAAAGCTACCAGGAGAGCATTGACCGCCTGAATGAGATCAAGAGCTCCGGCAGAATCTTTTTCACCGTAGGCAATATGGAATACTTAAAGCACGGCGGCCGCATCGGTAAAGTTGCCAGTGTAGCGGGAAGCCTGCTGGGTATCAAGCCCATCATCACCTTAAAAGAGGGCGAGATCTTTCCCTCCGGTATCGGTAGAAGCCGCCGCAAGACCGTGGATAAGACAATCGACCTGCTGCTGGCATATCTGGCAGAGGAGAAAGCGGATATTGCGGATTACAGTGTCTGCGTAGGATACGGCTATGACTATGAAGAAGCCGTGGAATTCCGTGAAAGACTGGTCAGCAGACTTCAGGAGAAGGGATACGACATCGATACCGTTCCCATTTTCCAGATCGGTGCCACCATCGGTGTACATACCGGTCCTTATCCACTGGGAATCGGTGTCGTGAAGAAAGCTGTTTAACCTTTGCAGGCATCTAACAGCTCCTGCACGTTTTCAAATGCATAGTCCGGCAAATACTGGGTATTCGGTTCCCCCTCGGGAGTCAGAATATCCTTTTTTTGTGCCTCGCCGGTGAAGAGTACGCAGGTATCCACACCGCCGTTGATGCCGCAGGCAATGTCGGTGTACAGGCGGTCACCGACGACCAGAGTCTCTTCCGGAGTGAAACCGGAGACCTCCAGGCATAAGTTTACCACTTCTTTGCTGGGTTTGCCCAGGTAGACGGGCTGTCTGCCGGTAGTGGCGGTAATCATATCGCAGATGGCTCCACAATCGGGGATAAAACCGAAATCAATGGGGCAGCGCAGGTCCGGATTTGTGCCATAGAAAGGAACATCCTGCGTGAATAAAACCTTGCAGACTTCCGTTAACTTCGCATAATTTAATTCACTGTCGTAAGCAACCACCACACAGTCAATACCGTCTTCACAGACCTCGGTTACGTGAAGTCCGTTCTTTCGCAGTTCCGCGACGAAAGAAGCGGTTCCCAGTACAAAAATTTTCTTATCTGCATAGTTTTTCTTCAGAAAACGCAGTGTCATATAGCCGGAGGTAATGAACTGATCCTCCGTGCTGTCCAGATGAAACGCATCGTGAAATTTTTTCACATAGTCCAGACCGCTTTTGGTGGAGTTGTTGGTAATGTAGTAAGCCCTGCCACCGATGTCGTGGATATACTGAATCAGATCAGCACTGCCTTCATACAGGGTATCGCCCACGGCGATGGTGCCATCGATGTCGAACAGGAAAAGTTTCTTGTTTTTCAAACGTGCTAATTTATCGGTATCGTGAAATCTGCTTTTGGGATCGAAATGATTCATAATTGTCCTCGTTTCTGAGCTTAGGTGCCCAGACTCATGTTAGCAATGAATGTGCGGACTGTCAAGGAAAAGACGGTGCCCGGAGAGACGGAGGGAAACATAAGTGGAATTGCAGAAACGTTTATGGTATGATAAACGTAATCTGAGCTTCTTGCACAGTCTGGTTACAGACAGATAAGCTTGCATAAAAAGCATGGGTGACAGGGCAACATCCGGATAGCTTGGGGATATGAAGTATTTCCGGGATGTACAGTGAAATTGCTCGACGACTACAAATAAAAAGGACAACATTACAGTTATGGACGAAAAGAAAGATAAAGGTCTAAGGGGAAATGAGAAAATAGAAGAGGCGATTCTGGCATTACAGCAGGAGCCGACGGAAGAGCTTCTGGCACACGCACTGACGGTGGTGCGCAGACGCATGCGGGAGCAGGGGCAGCTCATTGTGGCAGTGGAGCCACCCTCCGCGGATGTTGCAGAAGCGGTGACACAGGCAGCCGGAGCTGCCATGCGCTTACAGGCGGTGCAGACCTCTGATGGGAAAAAATGGTGGTCGGCATTTACCGGATTCGAAGAAGAATTAAAAGGAAGCGGCAGTGTGATGTCCACGTTCCTCACGGATATCGAGCAGCTGTTCCGTATGACACTGACTGCAGAGGGGATTGAAGGTGTGATCCTGAACCCCTGGAACCGGACGCTGATGCTGGACAAGCAGCTCCTCCGTATCATTCTCGGAGAATAACAAAGAGGGAGAATAAGAGCATGACAGAAAGCTATGAACTGCCGGTGCTGTTCACGGAGGAAGAGCGGAAGGCTTATGCCGCCTGGGGCATCAAAAAAGAGAAAGTACTGATACCGTTTGCCATAGTGACTATTTTCATCTATGCGGTGACGGCGGCATTTGTCGTAATGAAAGTCTGGGGCGTGCGGGAGAGTGACCATGTGTTGTTCCAGATGCTGGTGCTGGGGGACTGGATTCCGGAACTGACGGGAGCACTGGCAGTTCTCATGACGATCCTGCTGCTGGGACTGTTAAATTTTATACTGGATAAAATATGGAAAAAACCGGCAGAGAACGGAATCCAAAAGCAGTGACGGAAATCTATCCGTTGCCGGATCTGTCTGCTTTTTTAAACCCGAAGGACAATAGCGTCTGTTATCAGAAGAAGTGGTGCCGGATCGGGGAAAATACCATAGAAAATATCTACCCACCGGGAAAGAGACATCCCTGGATGGATCACCCGGAAAATAAAGCAAGCGCAATAACCAATGTGCAGAGGCTTACGGATATTCTGAAAGGGTACGAAGCGTCGCTGGAGACTGCCCGTAAGGAACAGGAGTGGCTGCAAAAGCACGGTGGACAGACCGAATAGACGGGACAAAAAAGGATAAGAATTAAGACCGGGATAAGACGGGAATAAGATAAAGGAAGAAGGAGTAAGAAAGAATGATAACCATCAGAAAGTACGAAGCAAAAGATGTAGCAAAAATGACAGAAATCTGGAACCAGGTTGTAGAGGATGGCGTGGCATTTCCCCAGGAGGAAGGGCTTACAGAGGCGGAAGCCGCGGAATTTTTTGCCGCACAGACCGTAAGTGCCGTGGCAGAGGATGAGCAGGGCAATGTGAAAGGGTTATACATTTTACATCCTAACAATATCGGCAGAGTGGGACATATCGCCAATGCCAGCTATGCCGTGGACAGACAGTGCAGGGGAGAGCATATCGGTGAGCTGTTGGTGAAGGACTGTTTGGAACAGGCAAAGGCAAACGGTTACCGGGTATTGCAGTTCAATGCGGTGGTGGCTTCCAATATCCATGCATTTCATCTGTACCAGAGACTGGGATTCGTGGATCTGGGCATCATCCCGGGAGGGTTCCTCAATAAGGATGGTGTCTACGAGGACATCCATGTGATGTACCATAATCTGGTAGAGGACCAGCGTAAGAAATAAATCAAATCCGGAAAATGGGATAATAAATATGGATAATAACAGTCAGGACTGACAGAAAGGGAAAACATGAAACTGATCTCATGGAATGTAAATGGACTGAGAGCCTGCATGCAGAAGGGGTTCTTAGAATTTTTTCAGGAAATAGATGCAGACATTTTCTGCTTACAGGAGACAAAATTGCAGGAAGGACAGATTGATTTAGAGCTGCCCGGATATCACCAGTACTGGAACTACGCGGAGAAAAAGGGCTATTCCGGTACCGCCATTTTTACCAAAGAGGAACCCATACAGGTGACTTACGGGATCGGTGTGGAGGAACATGACCATGAGGGCAGGGTGATCACAGCGGAGTATCCGGAGTTTTACTTTGTGACGGTCTATGTACCGAATGCCCAGCAGGAATTAAAGCGCCTGGATTATCGCATGCAGTGGGAGGCGGATTTCCTGGCTTATCTTAAGAAGCTGGAGGAGAAAAAGCCGGTGATCTATGCGGGAGATCTGAACGTGGCGCATCAGGAAATCGACCTGAAGAATCCGAAGACCAACCGAGGCAATGCGGGATTCACCGATGAGGAGCGGGCTTGTTTTTCCAAAGTACTGGAAAATGGATTTATCGATACTTTCCGCTATTTTTATCCGGACCGGATCGGAATCTATTCCTGGTGGTCTTACCGGTTCCAAGCGAGAGCGAAAAATGCCGGATGGAGAATTGACTATTTCGTGGTATCACAGTGCCTGCAGGACAGACTGGCAGATGCGAAGATCCACACGGAGATCACAGGATCGGATCATTGTCCGATTGAGCTTGATATACAATAGGCAGAAGACTGCAAAAGGAGACCTATGAGCTTACGTTTCTATTTCGGACCGTCCGGGTCCGGCAAGAGTCACAGAATCTATGAAGAGATCATGCAGCGGGCGGCAGAAGATCCGGGGAAGAATTTCCTGATTATCGTGCCGGATCAGTTCACCATGCAGACCCAGAAGGATCTGGTTATGCGCAGTGATAGAAGCGGTATCCTGAATATCGATGTCTTAAGCTTCGGACGGCTCAGCCACCGTATCCTGGAGGAAGTAGGGACGAAGGAAATGCCCGTACTGGACGACACCGGTAAAAGCCTGGTGTTACAGAAGATCGCGGCAGATCTGAAGGAGCAGCTGCCTGCCATGGGAAGCCTGTTGCACAAGCAGGGCTATATCCATGAGGTGAAAAGCGCCATTTCTGAGTTTATGCAGTATGGCATCAGTACACAGGACATGGATAAACTGATCGCCAGTGCAGAAAAACGGGGCGCACTGGCAATGAAGCTCAGAGACTTAAAGACTCTGTACGGGGGATTCCGGGATTATATCAGAGACCATTTTATCACCACAGAGGAGACACTGGATGTGCTGCGCAGATCTTTGGTAAAGTCTAAGATCCTTCAGGACAGCGTGGTGGTATTTGACGGGTTTACGGGATTTACGCCCATACAGAACCGCCTGATCCAGGAGCTGATGCGGGTGTGCGAAGAGACCATTGTCACCGTGACCATCGGCGCGGAAGAAGATCCTTATAAGATGGACGGTGAGCAGAAGCTGTTTCACCTAAGTAAAAAGACGGTGGCGGATCTGGTGAAGCTGGCGGCTGAGGCAGAGGTGACACGCGGGGAAGATGTCTTCGTAAAGGGCGGTCCCAACCGTTTCGACGAGGCACCGGCACTGAACTATCTGGAACAGAATCTGTTCCGCTATCAGTATGAGCCCTATACGGAGAAACAGCAGGAGATCCATATGTATGAGGCAATTTCTCCCAGAGAGGAAGTCCATCAGACGGCGTTATATATCCGCCATCTGATCAGAGAGCAGGGATTTAATTATCGGGATATTGCTGTGGTCATCGGTGACCTGGAGGGGTACGCATCCTACGTGGAGACGGAATTCGGACAGCTGGAGATTCCCTGCTTTATAGACCGCACCAGGGGAATTGTTCTAAATCCCATGATCGAATATATCAAAAGTGCATTACAGCTGTATATTAAGGATTTTTCCTATGATACGGTGTTTCATTTTCTGCGAAGCGGCATGGCGGACATTTCCAGAGAGAAGATCGATGAGCTGGAAAATTATGTGATCCGCACCGGGGCGAGAGGGTATCGCACCTACAGCCGTCTGTTCACCCGCAGGACGGAAGAAATGCAGGGAGATATGCAGACAGGAGACGAAGCGGCAGAGGAGATGCTGGAGCACCTGAATCGTATCAGACAGCAGTTTGTGGATGCCGTGGAGATTCTGCATATGGCTCCCCGGGCAAAAGCTGGCGGGTATGTGGATCATCTGTATGATTTCTTAGAGCAGAATCAGGTACAGCAAAAGCTTTTGAATTACCAACAGCAGTTCGAGCAGGAGGGAGACCTGTCCAGAGCCAGAGAGTATGCGCAGATCTATCGTCTGGTCATGGATCTGCTGGATCAGATCTATGAACTGTTGGGAGAGGAAGAAATCTCCAGACAGGAATTTTCGGATATCCTGGATGCCGGATTCGGCGAGATCACGGTAGGTACGATTCCGCAGAATGTGGATCGTATCGTGGTGGGTGATATGGAGCGAACCCGTTTAAATCAGGTAAAAGTGCTGTTTTTTTTGGGAGTCAATGACGGAAATATTCCGAGAAATGCCTCCAAAGGCGGAATTATTTCGGATATGGATAGAGAATTCCTGATCGAATCCGGGACGGAGATGGCACCCAGCCCGAGGCAGCAGATGTATATCCAGAGACTGTATTTGTACCTAAATATGACCAAGCCCTCAAAGCTGTTGTATCTGTCTTATGCGAAGATGAACGGGGAAGGAAAAGGCATAAGACCGTCCTATCTGATCGATACGGTGCATAAGCTCTTCCCGCAGCTGGTCGTGGAATATCCTCAGAACCGCAGTCGCCTGGAACAGATCGAAGGCAGACAGGAAGGCGCCAGATACCTGGCGGAGGATCTGCGGGAATATGTGGAAGGTACCCTGCCGGAGGAAGAGCGGCAGGACTTCTATCTCATGTATCGTGCGTATGAAGAGGATACATCAGGCAGAGACCGGCTGACCCGGGCGGCATTCAGAAGATATCAGGAGAGCGGTCTGTCCCGGATCGTGGCGGGAGCCCTGTACGGCAGACAGCTGGAGAACAGTGTGAGCCGCTTAGAGACCTATGCCGCCTGCGCCTGCAGACATTTTCTGCAATACGGTCTGTCCTTGCGGGAGCGGGAAGAATTCGGATTTGAAGTATCGGATATGGGTAATATTTACCATGTGGTATTGGAAAATTTTGCAGGAAAACTTGCAGAATCCAACCGGACCTGGTGGGATTTTTCGGAAGAATTTGCAGAAGAAGCCGTCAAAGAAGCAGTGGAAGCCTATGCTGCAACCTACGGAGAGACGGTATTATACAGTTCTGCGCGGAATGAATATGCCATCACCCGCATGAGCAGGATCCTGACTCGCACGGTGCTGACCTTACAGCAGCATCTGAAGCAGGGAAGTTTTCAGCCGGATGACTATGAGCTGTCCTTCCGGTTCGCGGAGGATCTGGACAGCATTCATGTGGATCTGTCCGAAGAGGAGAAGATGCATTTGCAGGGGCGGATCGACCGCATCGATGTGTCGGAGGATGCCGAGCATGTCTATGTCAAGGTCATCGATTACAAGTCCGGCAATAAGAAATTCGACCTGGCGGCACTGTACTATGGTCTGCAGCTGCAGTTGGTGGTATATATGAATGCGGCAATGGAGCTGGAGGGCAGAAAGCATCCGGATAAGGAGATCGTCCCGGCGGCGCTGTTATACTACCATATTGACGATCCTGCCATAGAGACGCCGGTGGAACTGTCGGACGAACAGATCAATGAGCAGATCCTTGCGAAGCTTCGTATGAACGGTGTGGTAAACAGTGACCCGGAAGTCGTGGAGCGGCTGGACCGCTATATGCAGGACAAGTCCATGGTCATTCCGGTGGAGAAGAAAAAAGACGGAAGCTTCAGTGCCAGAAGCGGAATCTTAAGCCGGGAAGAGATGCAGCTGGTGTCTTCTTACGTGGATGCCAAGATCCGCGATATCGGCAGAGAGATCCTGGATGGGAAAATAACCGCAAACCCTTATGAGAAAGGCAATGAGGAAGCCTGTACGTACTGCGCCTACAAAAAGGTCTGCGGTTTTGACGGAAGTATTCCGGGGTATGAGAAACGCCAGCTGGAGGAGCTGGATAAGCAGACCCTGATGCAGCGGATGCAGGAGACGGTGGAAGAGTAGGGCAAAAGGCATTAGCGGGAGCACGTGCCGGGCAGAAGATCCGGAGAAAAAACGGCAACAGATGCTTGGTGGAACAAGGCAGTGAAAGGATAAAAGGAACAGAGGTAGCGTATGGGAATGAAATTCACCCCGGAACAGCAAAAGGTAATCGAACTGCATAACAGTAATATTCTGGTGTCGGCGGCAGCCGGAAGCGGTAAGACGGCAGTACTGGTAGAACGTATTATACGTATGGTATGCGAAGGAGAGCACCCGGCGGATATTGACAGACTGCTGATCGTGACCTTTACCAATGCGGCAGCAGCGGAGATGCGGGAACGTATCGCCATCGGTATTGCCGCCAGACTGGAAGCAGATCCCGGCAATGAGCATATCCAGAAACAGTCTGCGCTGTTACATAATGCACAGATCACTACCATCGACAGCTTCAGTCTGTTTCTGATCCGGAACCACTTCAATGAGATTGGGCTGGATCCGGACTTCCGCGTGGCAGATGAGGGCGAGATTAAACTATTGCAGCAGGATGTGCTGGCGCAGCTGCTGGAGGATGCCTATGCGGGGGAATTTGTTCCCGAAGATACCATGAAATTCCGTGACGACTGTGACAGCGAGACGAAGTCCCGGGAAGCAGTGGAAACATTTCATGCCTGCGTGGAGCATTTCTGCCCGGGAGGCAGGGAGAGCGTATTGGAGCAGCATATTCTGAACCTGTCCCGCTATGCCGCAAGTTTCCCATGGCCGGCGAAATGGCTGGAAGAGCGCAAGGAGGATTATGCCGCAGGTGACCTGGATGCCCTGCTTCACAGCGATTACGGACAATATCTGACGGAACGGGTGAACCGTACGGTGCAGGGGTGCCTGGAGAAACTGCGGGAAGTGAAACGGCTGTGTGAACAGCCGGATGGTCCGTACATGTACGGAGAACTGACGGATGCAGAGATCGAACAGCTGGAGAGACTTGCAGACTGCAAGAACCTGGAGGAACAGGCGGCAAGAATTCCCACCGTGACTTTCGGACGACTCCCTTCCAAAAAGGATGACAGTGTGGACCCTGCCAAACGGGAACTTGCCAAAGCAATTCGAAACAGCGTGAAGGACACTTTAAGTGATCTGTCAGAGAGCTATTTTAAGACTCCGCTGGAACTGGCAGTAGAGCAGGGCAAGGCCTGCAGAGAGCCACTTCAGATGCTGCTTGACCTGGTACTGGAATTCGACAGAAGACTCCTCGCAGCCAAGCAGGAGAGGCATCTGATCGACTTTTCCGATATGGAGCATTATGCACTGCAGATTCTGTTAAAATGGGAAAAAGTGGAAGAAACCGGCGACACAGGAATGGGCGGCACCGATGTGAAATATCGCATTGTGCCAAGTGATGTGGCACTGGAGTACCGCCAGTATTTTCAGGAGATCCTTATTGATGAGTACCAGGACAGCAATCTGGTGCAGGAATATCTGTTAAGCGCCATCTCCGGGGAAGCGGAGGGGCATTACAACCGCTTCATGGTAGGCGATGTGAAGCAGAGTATCTATAAATTCCGTCTGGCGAGACCGGAACTGTTCCTGGAAAAATACGACACCTATCAGGAGACCGGAGATCTGTGCCGGATCGACCTGGCGAAGAATTTCCGAAGCCGTTTGCAGGTGGTGGATGCGGTGAATGGTGTATTTTCCCGGATCATGAGCCGCGAGATCGGTGGTATTGCCTACGATGACAAGGCTGCACTGTATCCCGGGGCGGTCTATCCTGCAGCGGAGGATTCCACCTACGGCAGTGAAATGCTGTTGATCCGCAAGCCGGAAAAAGAAGATACAAAGGATACAGCGGATGCCGCCAAAGGCGTGTTGGAGTATGATAATGTAAGGCAGCTGGAAGCGCTGGCCATTGCCACCCGTATCAGGCAGCTGAAGGGCAGTCTGCAGGTTATGGAGAAATCCACGGGAGAACTGCGTCCGGTGCGTTACTCAGACATGGTTATCCTGCTTCGGACGACCAGCGGATGGGACGAGGAATTCAAAAAGATACTGGAACAGCAGGGAATTCCTGTCTACGTCACTTCCAAGACCGGATATTTCGGGGCGCTGGAAGTGCAGGAGCTGTTGCAGTTTTTACGGGTGCTGGATAACCCGAGACAGGATATTCCGCTGTTTGGCGTGATGCAGTCCGTCTTCGGTGGATTCACGCAGGAAGAGATCGCCCGGATCCGCAGCGGTGGGGAAGGACATTCCAGAAAGCGGATGACCTTGTATGAAGCGCTGAAAGAAGTGGCGCAGGACGGTCGAACAGCGCAAGCAGGAGAAGCACCGGAAGGTGAAAATGCCGGGGAAGACACACTTGGGCAGAACGAAGGACTTTACCAAAAAGCAAATACATTCCTGCGACGGATTGACCACTACCGTGACCTGACGCCGTACACTTCCATCCGCGATCTGCTGCAACGGATCCTGGACGATTATGATTATCTGAATTATGTGACGGCACTCCCCACCGGCAGCAAGCGCCGCGCCAACGTGGAGATGCTGCTGACGAAAGCGTCCGCCTTCGAGAAGACCAGCTATTTCGGACTTTTTCATTTTATCCGTTATATGGAACAGCTGGAGAAATACGATGTGGATTACGGTGAGGCGGATACCCTGGACGAGAACGCCGATGTGGTGCGGATCATGAGTATTCACAAGAGTAAGGGTCTGGAATTCCCGGTGGTATTTGTCTCCGGGCTGTCCAAGCGTTTTAACATGCAGGATGCGAACCAGTCCCTGATCGTGGATATGGATCTGGGGGTGGCGGTGGATTATGTGAACCCCGGACGACGGATTAAAAATAAGACCCTGAGGCGGGCGGTTCTGTCAGCGAAAATGAAGGAGGACAGCCTGGCGGAGGAATTGCGTGTCCTCTACGTGGCGCTGACCCGTGCCAGAGAAAAGCTGATATTAACTTCTGTCATGGACAAAGCCGATGAAAAATGGGAGCTGACGCAGATGACGGGGCAGGAGAAGCTGACCTATCTGGACTTCTGTGAAGCAGGAAACTATATGGATTTTCTGCTGCCGATCCTGCCCGGTACCGGTATCGCGGTTACCATCATGGGAGAAGAAGATCTGGCGGCAGAGGAGCTGGGAGAGCAGCTGCGCATGGGAGACCGCAGAGAACAGCTGCGTCTGATAGCATGTGGGGAGGCACCTTTGCCCGGGGACCCGGAAGAAAACGAGCGGAAGCTTACGCGGCTGCGGGAGCGTTTTGCCTATCAATATCCCTATCCCGGGTTACAGAAGTTGTATACCAAGACGACAGTGTCGGAGTTAAAGATCGCAGCCATGGCGGAAAAAGACGAGGCGGCATTTCATACCTTTGAAGAAAAAGAAGTGGTGCCTTATATTCCGGCATTCCGCAGAGAGCAGGAGAAGGTAAGCGGAGCCGTCAGGGGAAGTGCCTTCCACCGGGTCATGGAGCTTTTGGATTTTTCGTATGTATTTATGGAGTCTGGACTTTTCACGGAATGTCCCGGAGATTATGAGGCATACCGCAAGGGTCTGGATGAGGTGAGACTTAAGAAGCGGCTGGAAGAATTTCTTCTGAGAGAGACTGCATCGTTACGCCTGACGGAAGAATACGCTCAGGCGGTAAATCTTACGAAGATCCGGCATTTTCTGGAGCAGGAACTGGCGTATCGTATGTGGCGTGCTTACGAACAGGGACTTTTGTACAGAGAGCAGCCCTTCGTGATGGGAATTGATGCAAAGCGCCTGGATCAGGATCTCCCAGAAGGGGAAAAGGTGCTCATTCAGGGTATCATCGACGTCTTTTTCATAGAAGACGGCGAGATCGTCCTGTTAGACTACAAGACCGATGTGATCGACACCATGGAAGCCCTCTGGAGCCGCTACGGTGTCCAGATCCAGTACTATGAGGAGGCACTGCGGAAACTCATGCAGCTGCCCGTGAAGGAGCGGATCCTGTATTCCTTCTATCTGGAGAAGTATGAGTAAACGGAATGCTATGGAATAAAGAAGTAAGTGTGGTGTATTGACAGTTATGAATCTACAACAGGCACGGCGTACCCTGGGGATCAACCCGGAGGATGACAAGACCGCGGTCAAGAAAAAATACAGGCGTCTCATGGGGCAGTTTCATCCGGATGCGCAGTCGGGGGAGGAAACTTCGGATAGTATCCGGCGGGCGCAGGAAATCAATGAGGCGTATGAATATCTGAAAAAACATACCGGCATCTTCCAAAGCGGTACCACCGCAGGAAAAGGCAGCAGGCGTAATGCATCCGGCACCGGAGCACAGAGCGTCTGGAAGGACAGACCGCCGAAGAAGCCGGAATGGACCGGCAGAACCAATGAGAAGGCTTTCTGTGAGCGGAATGTTTACCAGCGCTACAGCATGGATGTGGAAGAGACCGTAAGGACGGACAAGCTGTATTACCGGGTCGCCAGAGGAAGGTATCTGTGGGATCCGGCGACAGAAGATTTTACCCTTTTCGTGACCAGTCTGCATCATGCGACGAAGGAACTTTTAGAGCAGACAGAGGAGAGAGCGGCGAAAAAGGCAGGAAGTGCAGCCGCAGCAGGCGTACGTAACGCAGAGGCGGAACGTTTTCAGATCCAGTCGAAATTATTCTACCATCTGTCTGCCCAGTTCACCGATCCGGTGCAGATCCTTAAGCGGATCGCAAAGCCGGAGCGGACAGACGAATCCGGCAGGCAGATCTATCATTTCCATACATCTTTGGGAGCGGATGCCGCACAGACCGCTTATCGCAGGCTTACCGCCTTACAGCCGGGAGATGTGATCTATCCGCTTACATTTCAGGAGAACCGGATCCTGGTGTGCCGGGAGAAACAGTATCCGCTGGGGCATCTGTTTTTCGAGGATGACCGCCTGTATTTCTGCGTGATTCCCCTGTTGCAGGAAAAGCTTGCGCAGGTACAGATGAAAGTGCGAAAAGTGCAGATATTGCGTAAAACACATCCCTACAAAGCAAAGGTAGATATTGACCTGTATTTCCGCACGGAAAATGGGATTGCGGAATACAAAATGCGGGATCGGAATCTGGAAATTGCCGAAATATTAAACGATTACGTCGAAAAACTCACCGACAACAGATAAAATGATCAAAAATAATTGAAAAAATGTTGAAAAATGTTTGTGTTTTAAAATAGTTGTGTTACTATAGAAATTAAGGAGTTCTGATCTGCCCCGTGGCAGTCCACATCAGAACATAGGAAAAAGAATATGTGGCATGTAGAAACCGACTATTTTGCACTGGCTGTTTTCGTGATCATGTTGATCAAGGAACATTCCCAGCGCAAAGAACACAATGATGTACAGGACAATGCATTCTATTTTTTATTGATTGTGAGCATTGTAAATGTAATTGTTGATATTTTTTCATCCCTGGCGATGAACCGGGAGATGCACTGGTGGCCATACCAGATCCTGATGACGATTTATGTGGCCAGCATGCCACTGTTGGCACTGATCTGGACCTGCTATGCTTATGTACTCATTCATAAGGATTATTCGGTAAAACATCTGAACAGAGATCTGATGGTGGTTCTGATTCCCTATATGATCTATGTACTGGTTACATTCAGCAATCCCTTTACGGAACTTTTCTTCCATTTATCCCCACAAATGGAATATAGCAGAGGTATTTTGTTCATGCCGGTAGGAGTGGGATCCATTATGATCTACTCTGCGGTGGAACTGATTATGGTATTGTATAATTTTCAGAAAATATACCCCAGGGTCAATGCTTTTTTGCTGATGGCATTTTTCCTGGTGACGGCATGCTTTATCTGGATCCAGCTGGCGCATCCCGGCTGGCTCGTAATTAATGCCAGCTATGCGGTCATCTATGTATGGTGTGATATCACCGTGGAGGAACAGCGTAGAAAAGAACTCTACGGCGAAATCAATCATAAAAACGAAGAACTGGAGATTGTGGCGAAAAGGGCAGAATCCGCAGCCCAGGCGAAGTCGGAATTTTTGTCCCGTATGAGCCATGACATCCGTACCCCCATGAATGCAATCATCGGTCTGACACACCTGGCCCAGGGAGAAGACAACATTCAGGTGATCCGGGAATATTTGCATAATATCGAGACTTCCAGTGATTTTCTGTTGGGACTGATCAACGATATCCTGGATATGAGTAAAATTGAAAACGGTGAGCTGAAGTTAAATATAATCGGATCTTTTTTAATCTGTTGTCCAATGCGGCTAAATTTACCCCTAAGGGCGGAATCGTGGAATTTCTGTCGGAATCCATACCTCCGAAGGAGGATAAGGTGGGGATCCGTTTCCATGTGCGGGATAACGGTATCGGCATGAGCCCGGAGTTCCTTCCTCATATGTATGATCCTTTTTCCCAGGAACGGTCCGAGGTGGGAGATAAGGTTAAGGGAACCGGTCTGGGACTGCCAATTGTGAAAAGTCTCGTGGATATCATGGGCGGTACGATCTTGGTGAAAAGTGAACTGGGAAAAGGCACGGAATTTATTGTGGATCTGTATGTGCCGCTGGCAGAGCCGGAAGAGGAGGAAATGTCCACAGACACGAGAAATGAGAATCTGATGAATGCCAGAATCCTGCTGGTAGAAGATAATGAGATCAATATCTATGTGGCACAGCTGATTCTGGAGAAAGCAGGATGTGTGGATGCCGATTATGAACGGCATCGATGCTACCAGAGAGATCCGGGCACTGGAGCGGCCGGATGCGGCTACGGTACCCATCATCGCCATGACGGCGGATGCTTTTGAAGAGGAGAAGAAAAAAACACTGGAAGCCGGCATGAATTACCATCTCAATCCGAAGACCTTATATAATATTCTGTCCAATCACCTTGCGGATAAAGGTGAGGAGGCATAGTTTTTATGAATAGATAAACAGACAACGCAAAAGGAGATACCCATAACGGATACCTCCTTTTGCGTTGTCTTAACTATCTAAGATATAAAATTATGCTGTAATCACAGTGCCTGCCTTGCCTTTGATAGCATCCTTTACATGATCCATGGAAGTGATCAGTACTTTTCCGGTGGGAACTTTCTCGAGGTAAGCAATGGCTGCCTCAATCTTGGGAAGCATGGTGCCTTCCTCGAACTGACCCTCGGCGATCAGGTCTTTCGCTTCTGCCACGGTGAGGGTATCTAAAGCGGTCTGATCTTCCTTGCCGAAATTCTTATACACATTGGGAACGGTGGTCAGGATGATCAGTTCGTCACAGCTTAAATCGGAAGCCAGCTTACCGGCGATGGCATCCTTCTCAATGACGGCGGAAGCACCTTTCAGGGCATGCTTCTGTTCAATGACGGGGATTCCGCCGCCACCGCAGGCGATGACTACCTGATCTGCATCTGCCAGAGCACGGATGGCTTCGATCTCTACGATGTCGATGGGCTTGGGAGCTGCAACGACACGGCGGAAGCCCTTGCCGGGATCTTCCTTGACATAGTTGCCCTTCTTTACTTCAATCTCAGCGTCCTCCTTGGACATGTAACGACCGATGACCTTGGTGGGCTCATAGAAAGCTTCGTCGTAAGGATCTACCGTTACCTGGGTGAGGATGGTGCTGACCGGCTTGGAAATACCGCGGTCTAACAGTTCCGCACGCAGGGAGTTCTGAATATCATAGCCTACATAACCCTGGCTCATAGCGGAGCAGACACACATAGGTGCGGGAGTATAGTCGATGTACACACGGCGTAATTCGGTCATTGCCTTGTGGATCATGCTGACCTGCGGACCGTTACTGTGGGTGATGGTCAGCTGATAATCAGCCTCCACCAGATCTGCCAGTGCCTTGGCGGTTACTTTTACCGCATCCCACTGCTCGGTAGTGGTATAGCCCAGGGCATCATGTCCCAGAGATACGACAACTCTTTTTTTGCTCATAAGATTACCTCTCTATATGTATTTTCTTTATAAAATTCTCTGTCAAAAGATGTAATCAGTATAACATATTTTCCATAGAGTGTATAGCAATTTCTGTCCCAGGACACCCTGCCGCTTCTACTTTACATCCTGTACCGGAAAGTAATATAATGAAAGAACCAATGTGAGAAACAATGACAGGAAGGAACAGGAGTATTATGCAGAAAAAAGAACGTATGGAAAATCTGGAAGTACTGCGCTGTGTGGCGATGATGATGGTGGTCGTGCTGCACTATCTGGGCAAGGGAGGACTGCTGCCGGATCTGACGGCACCGCTGTCTGCGCAGGATACCGTGGCATGGCTGTTGGAAGCCTTTTGTATCGTGGCGGTAAATGTCTACATGATGATCAGCGGATACTTTTTATGCGAAAGTTCTTTTAAACTGAGCAGGCTGTTGACCCTGTGGCTGCAGCTGTGGCTGTACTCCGTGGGTATCGGTGTGCTGGCGGCAGTGACGGGGATTACTCCTGCGGCGGAAGTGAGCACCCACTATTATCTGACCTTACTGTTCCCGGTGACCATGGGACATTACTGGTTTCTGACAGCGTATGTATTTTTATATATCCTGCTGCCCTTCGTGGGAATGGGACTGCGGCAGCTGACGAAGCAGCAGTTTCAGGTGGCGTTGGCGCTGTTATTTATCGCATTCTGCCTGGTGAAATCCATTCTGCCGTTCCGCCTGGAGGAGGACAGCAAGGGCTATGACTGCATCTGGTATCTGTGTGTGTTCTGCGTGGCGGCATATCTGCGCAGATTCGGGATCCCTTTTTTACAGAAAAAGTCCAGGGCACTGATGCTGTACCTGATCGGTGTCTTCGGAACCTTCGGTGAGGCAATGCTGCTGCATCTGTTTTATCTGAAAACCGGCAGCCTGGAACTTATTTTGAAGATTCCGTATGAATATAATCATGTTTTTCCGTTTTTAGCCTCCGTGGGGCTGTTTGGCCTGTTCCTGGACAGCAATATCCGTGGGAAAGTTGGCAGCGTGGCGGTGAAGATTGCGCCCTATACGTTAGGCGTATATCTGCTGCATGAGAATCTGGGCGTGCGTTACGCCTGGCAGCAATGGCTTGGCTCGGAGCGGATCCACGGCGTAGGGGCATTGCTTTTATGGACCGTCATCGCCATGATTACTGTATTCGTGCTGGGAATTTTAGTGGACTTTATCCGGAAATGGGTGTGCGGCGGACTGCATAAGGCATTCCTGCACATTCCTCCCTATCGTGCTCTGATGGGAAAAATACAGAATGTAGATACTATGTTCAAAAGAGAGGTAACACTGTGACAGATAACATGAAAAATAAAATGGCGAGAATCGGTGATCAGAAGCGCCTCTGGGAGTTCGTGTTCGTGGCAGTTCTGGTGCTGTATCCCCTGCGGCATATTACCTGGGGGCTGGATCTGTGGGATACCGGCTACGGCTATGCGAATTTTGAATATATGGGAACGCAGCATATGGATCCCATGTGGCTGTTTTCCACGTATCTGACCACAGCCATCGGGCATTTCTTAAGTCTGCTGCCGGGGGCGAAGACGCTGGTCGGCATGAATCTTTACACGGGACTTGCCATCAGCCTGCTGGCGGTTCTGGGATATTATTTCTGCACGAAGGTACTGAAGATTCCGGCACTGCCTGCATTCCTGGGGGAATTCACAGCAGTGAGCTTCTGTTGGTGTCCAACGGGATCTTTTTATAATTATGTGACGTATGTGTTCTATCTGATCTCGGTACTCTGCCTGTATCTGGGGCTTGCCAAAGGGAAAAAACCGTGGCTGTTCGCTGCGGGAGTAGCACTGGGCTGTAATGTGCTGGCAAGATTCTCCAATCTGCCGGAAGCGGCGATGATCGTGGGCATATGGGCATACGGCATCATCTGCTGGCTGGAGGAGCGGAAAGGCATCACGCAGGATGCCGGCGCTGCGGAAAGTGTGGAAGCGGAAGAGAAAAAAGCACGGAAAAAGGCAGCGGACGCGAAGCTTCGTAAGAAGTTGTTGCAGGATACCGGCATGTGCCTTGCGGGGTATCTTACCGCACTGCTTGTATTATTCGGCTACATTCAGATCCGCTACGGTATGGACGAGTATGTGAGAGGCATCCAAAGGCTGTTCTCCATGACGGAGGTGGCGACGGACTATACCGCTGCATCCATGATCATGGGGATGTTTGACTGGTATTTCCAAAATCTGTACTGGGAGATCAGGATGTGCTTCTTTTTAATCGTGGGAATGATAGCGGTGACTGTGTTGGAATTGATCGGCACTTATTGCGCAACGGATGCCGTAAAAAAGGTTCTGCGGATCCTGGAATGGGCGGGAAGTGCAGCACTTGCGGCAGTAATGGTGGCCTGGCTGTACCGGCAGGGATTCTGTGCCACGGAATATAGGAATTACGGAGCTGTCATCTGGCCGGGAGTGACTTTTTTAACGCTGACCCTGCTGGTGACGTTATGGAGAATATTTACCCCCTCCGCGCCGAAGGAGGAAAAGCTGATCAGCGGACTGATCTTCCTGATCGTGCTGATCACTTCTCTGGGCAGTAACAATAAGCTTTATCCCAGCATGAATAACCTGTTCCTGGCATTGCCTTATATGTACTGGCAGTTTTTCCGTTTCTGCAAATATGCCGGCAGTTTTCGGTGGAAGCGGATCACTTTGTCTGCCATTCCGGCAAAATGTCTCTTCGGTGGCTTTTTCCTGCTGCTTTTTATACAGGTGGCATTGTTCGGCAGAAACTTTGTATTTGCGGAAGGCACCGGAGTACAGGATATCAGTGCACAGGTGACGAATAATACGACGCTGAAAAATGTATGGATGAGCGAGGAACGTGCCGGGTGGATGCAGGAAATCTCGGAATATGTGAATGACCGGGGACTTGCCGGCAGGGACGTTCTGATCTACGGACAGATTCCGGCATTGTCCTATTACCTGCAGATGCCGGCGGCATTCAATCCCTGGCCGGATCTGGATTCCTACCAGATCGCGCAGATGAAGCTGGATATGCTTAAGATGCAGGAACGGATGGATGCAGACGTGACTTACCGACCGGTGGTATTATTAGAGAAAAAATATGCCGTGTATCTGGAAGCGGGAGAGAGCGCACTGGAAGCTTTGCAGCCCACGGAAAAAGAGCGGGGATATATCGTGGACAATCCCAAGCTTGCATTGATTGGGGAGTTCATGGATACTTACGGATATGAGAAGACTTTTGAAAATGAAAAATTTGTGATCTATGAATGAAATAGAATCGTGTGCAGTGAAATCCCCGGAGGATGAAAACCTTCCGGGGATTTCTGATTGCTGTTTTTTATGTTCGGTGCATTATAACAGCTGTAAGCCGTTTTCTTTGGCAATCTCCATGACCTCATCGGACCACAGGGAACACTGAACTTCGCCGATGTGTGCTTTTCTTAAGAAGAACATACAGATACGGGACTGACCGATACCACCGCCGATGGTAAGAGGAAGCTCACCGTTAATGATTGCCTTGTGATAAGGAAGTTCCGCACGCTCGGGGCATCCTGCCTTCTGTAACTGATCCAACAGAGACTTTTTGTCTACACGGATACCCATGCTGGACAGCTCCAGAGCAATGTCCAGAACCGGATAATATACTACGATATCGGCATTCAGAGCCCAGTCATCGTAGTCCGGTGCACGACCGTCATGAGGCTTGCCGTTCTCTAAGGTCTCACCGATCTGCATGATGCAGACAGCACCCTTAGCCTTCGCAATGTAATATTCCCGCTCCTTCGGAGAGTAGTCGGGGAACATCTCTGCCAGCTCGCTGGTAGTTACGAAGAAGATGTCATGAGGAAGGATCTCCTCGATGTAATCGTAATGGATGGACATATACTTCTCGGTCTTGCGCAGAACCTTGTATACGGTGCGGACGGTCTCTTTCAGAGTCTCCAGATTCCGCTCTTCCCTGGTGATAATCTTCTCCCAGTCCCACTGATCCACGTAGATGGAGTGGATATTATCGGTCTCCTCATCCTGACGGATGGCACTCATATCGGTATAGAGACCCTCACCGGGTCCAAAACCGTATTTTTTCAGGGCGTAACGCTTCCATTTTGCCAGAGACTGTACGATCTCTGCCTCACGGTCTCCCTGAGCAGCAATATGGAAATTCACGGGGCGCTCCACGCCGTTTAAGTTATCGTTCAATCCGGATGCAGGATCCACAAATAAGGGAGCAGATACACGCAGCAGGTGCAGACGCTCTGCTAATAATCCCTGAAAAAAGTCTTTGACTGTTTTGATGGCAACCTGTGTCTCATACAGGTTCAGCTGAGACTTATAATTTTTAGGTATGACAATATCTGACATACTGACCTCTCATTCTGCCGTCTGACGGCTTGTGTTACAAAATACTCCTATATTATTTAACTGCGAAATGCACGATTTTGCAAGCCTTTTTTCGGAAAAAATAACCACTTGCAAAAATCGAACATATGTGCTAATTTAGACACATACAAGAACAAACGTTCTGATTTTGGAAATTTTCGGTAAAAGGCGGTGATAGATTGGAATATCTTATACAAAATGGGGAATTGTCCATTATGCAGAAGCTGGAGATTCTGACGGATGCAGCTCGTTTTGATGTGGCCTGTACGTCCAGCGGTGTGGATCGTAAGGGAGACGGAAAGCACATGGGGAACTGCAAGACGGCGGGGATCTGTCACAGCTTTTCTTCCGACGGCAGATGCATTTCTTTACTTAAGATATTGATGACCAATGAATGTATCTTCGATTGCAAATATTGCCTGAACCGGAAGTCCAACGATGTCCCCAGAGCCACTTTTACCCCGGAGGAGATCTGCACGCTGACCATGGAGTTCTATCGGCGGAATTATATCGAGGGACTGTTCTTAAGCTCCGGCATTGTACAGAATCCTACCTTTACCATGGAACTGCTGTACCGGACCATTTGGCTGTTGCGGAATTACTATCATTTTAACGGTTATGTCCATGTGAAGGCGATTCCCGGGGCGGATCCGGAGCTGGTGCAGCGGATGGGATACCTGGCAGACCGGATGAGTGTGAACCTGGAACTCCCTACGGCGGAGGGGCTTCGGACACTGGCGCCGAACAAGCACCGGAAGAATATTCTGACCCCTATGCGGCAGATTCAGAACGGTATCCATGCGAATAAGGAGGAATTGATCCTGTACCGCAAGAGTCCCACCTTTGTCAGCGGTGGGCAGTCTACCCAGATGATCATAGGAGCCACCCCGGAGACGGATTATCAGATCTTAAATGTGGCGGAGAATTTATATCAGAAGTTTGAGCTGAAGCGAGTATTCTACTCCGCTTTTGTAAAAGTCAACGAGGACAAAAGCCTGCCGGCACTTCCTGGCGGACCGCCGCTTCTGCGGGAACACAGGCTGTACCAGGCGGACTGGCTGCTTCGGTTCTACGGCTTTCGGGCGGAGGAACTGTTGGATGAGAGAAGACCGTATTTTAATGTCATGCTGGATCCCAAGGAGGACTGGGCGGTGCGGCATCTGGAATGCTTCCCGGTGGAGATCAACAGAGCTCCTTACAGTGATCTTTTGCGGGTGCCGGGGATCGGCGTGAAGAGCGCCAGGCGGATCCTTGCTGCCAGGCGGAGTACGAAGCTGACTTTTCAAGATCTGAAGAAGCTAGGAGTGGTATTAAAGCGAGCGGTGTATTTTATTACCTGCAGCGGCAGGATGATGTATCCCACGAAGTTAGAGGAGGATTATATCGTACGGAATCTGACGGATCCGAAGGACCGGATCCGGTTCGGTACGGATGGCATGAGTTACCGGCAGATGACCTTATTCGATGATGGGATGTTCCAGACCGGTGTGCGGCAGGAGGAAGTGCTGCCCACGGCGGTAGGGGAACTGTAGATTATAGGGAAAAGTTCGTCGAAGACTTCGCATTGTAGATGCACTGCAAAATAGGATGATGAAAATTGTGGAATGTCAGATAGGCAGACGCAAGCGGAGAGGAGAACAGAAACAACGGGAGGTGAAATCTATTATATGAAGATATATCATTGCGAGGATTCCTTAGAGGGAATCTTCACTGCAATCTACAATACCTATGAGGATCATTCTCTCGTCCGGGACACGATGGTCACCACCATCGAGGAGAACCTGCTGTTTTCGGAGTCGGTGGAGGTGGTGCCGGATCCGGAGAAAACGATCAAGGTGATCCGGACGTTAAAGCGCAGATTCGGGGAAGCGGATTATGAGACTTTGTGTCTGGCACTGGCATCGCCGAAGCCGGAGAAGGCACAGGCAGTATACCGGACCATTGCCAAGGGACTGGCTGAGAAGTGCGCGGCGGGGCATCTTATGGATGCCATGGCAGACAATTATGTGAACCAGACTTTCAGCCTGGCAAGGGCGGCCGGAAATGAGTATCATCATCTGGAAGGGTTCATACGATTTGAGGAACTGGAGAATACGATCCTCTACTCGAAGATTGCACCGAATAACAATATCCTGACCTTTTTGATGGTACATTTTGCTGACCGTTTTCCCATGGAAGACTTTCTGCTGTTCGATGCTGGACGCTATCTGTTCGGGGTACATCCCGCCGGGAGACCATGGTATACGCTGCAGGGGAAGGATGCCTGGGAGAGGGTACAGTCCAAGACGGAGAGACTGTCCGCTGCGGAGCTGCATTACCGGGAACTTTTCCGTTCCTTCTGTCATACAATAGCCATAAAAGAGCGGGAAAATCTGAATTTGCAGCGAAATATGCTGCCGCTCAGGTTCCAAGAATATATGGTAGAATTTAGGTAGATTTTGCCAATTTGGGATTTGGATTTTATTGCGGTAACGTAACAAATATGCAAATCGACGAAAAGGTTTTCCGGATGGAGACCATCTATTGTGAAAATGATAACAGAGTAGGGAAAACGGCTGAAATGTGCGCTTTTTCGAAGAAAAAAATAGCTTTACATTTGGGGTTGTTTGGCTATAATAGTAATGATTTCAGATGTGTGGGGAGAGAGAACCCCGTTGTATTGTTTTACTTACTATTGAAAGGAAGGAACCAGAAATGTTAAAGACGATCCGTTTGACACCTGAAGACGTGAAGCATTTTGTTGATGTAGCTTCAAAGTGTGATTTTGATATTGATATATGCTATAACAGATACGTAATTGATGCCAAATCATTCCTTGGAGTGTATGGATTGGATTTCACGAAGCCGCTGACCGTGTCCTATGACGGCTACAATGATAAATTCGAAGAGATGCTGAAGCAGTGTGCAATTGCCTGCTAATGCATAGCACGGAGCAGTCCGTAGGCATCAAAGCCGGGGACTTTTGACCCCGACTTCATATCATTTGACTCCCCAGGTAAGATAGAGTACTATTTACCTGGGGAGTTTTGTTGTATGAGGCTTGTAGGAGTGCGCAGCGCGGAACAAGCCGTAGGCATCGTATGAAACTGCTGAGGGAGGTGAAGTCACATGGCGGGAGAAGTCAGAACATCGGTACGTAATCTTGTGGAGTTTATCCTGCGCAGTGGCGACATTGACGACAGGAGGCAGGGATCCCCGGAGAATGCCATGCAGGAGGGCAGTCGGATTCACCGCATGATCCAGCGCCGCATGGGCGTGGAGTATCAGGCGGAAGTGGCGCTGAAATACACCCATCCCACGGAGAACTATGTCATCATCGTGGAGGGACGGGCGGACGGCATTATCGAGCAAAATGGAGAGACTACCATCGATGAGATCAAGGGTACTTACAGAGATCTGTCGAAACTGAAAGCACCGCTGCCACTGCATATTGCCCAGGCGAAGTGTTACGCCTATATGTACAGCCTGCAGAAGGAACTGCCCTATATCCGGGTACGGCTGACTTATTGTAATATCGAGACGGAGGATATCCGTTATTTTTATGAAGACTATGAATTCGTAAAACTGGAAGCCTGGTTCCGGCAGTTGATCAGTGACTATCGCAAATGGGCGGATTATACCTGGCAGTGGAGAGAACTGAGGCAACAGTCCATTGCCGAACTGCAATTCCCCTTTGCGTACCGGGATGGACAGAAGGAATTGGTCAGCTATGTGTATCAGACTATTTATCATAAGAGAAAACTATTCATCGAAGCTCCCACGGGTGTAGGCAAGACCATATCCACCATCTTCCCCACGGTAAAAGCCATGGGAAAAGATATGGGGGACAAGCTGTTCTATCTGACGGCAAAGACTATCACCCGGACGGTGGCGGAGGATACTTTCTCACTGCTCAGGGAAAAGGGACTGCGATTCAAGAGCATTATCCTGACGGCGAAGGAGAAGATCTGTTTTCAGGAGCATACGGAGTGCAATCCGGAGCAGTGCTCCTATGCCAAGGGGCATTTTGACCGGATTAATGATGCCATCTATGATCTGCTGACTCACGAAGAGAGCTTTACGAGGAGTAAAATAGAAGAATATGCCCTGAAACATCAGGTGTGTCCCTTTGAATTCGGACTGGACTTAAGCCTGTTCGCGGATGGCATTATCGGAGATTATAATTACCTCTTTGATCCCCATGTGTATCTGAAGCGATTCTTCGGAGACGGCAGTCAGGGGGATTATGTATTTCTGATCGATGAGGCACATAACCTCTTAGAGCGGGGCAGAGAGATGTACAGCGCACCTCTGCGGAAAGAAGACCTGCTGGAACTGAAGCGAGAGATAAAACAGACAATCATGTCGGAAAT
>DJEP01000111.1:0-12480 GCA_002431915.1 Lachnospiraceae bacterium UBA5895
CCTCCCTTCAGTCCCTTCAAGTAACATGACTGACTGGGTTATTCTAATGCGCAGTTGTTCTACACACATTTGATATTATAGCATAAAAAATGTATTCGTCAACTACTTTTTTATATTTTTATTATATTCTTCGTATCTCACATAAGAATAAGAACCGCAGAGTATACACTACTTAAAAAACTTATCGTAGATACCGAACAGGAATATAAAGATTACGATCAACGGCAGTCCGTAGGTCAGGTAACCCCTCATCCAGTCGTGGACTTTTAAACCCTCTCCGGTATTTACTTCTTTTTTGTAATTCTCCCAGCCCCAGCCGTATCTGGTCACGCAGAACAGCAGATATACCAGGGATCCTAACGGCAGGAACAGATTACTTACCAGGAAATCTTCAAAATCCAGTACTGCTCCGCCGAAGACGGAGAAGCCGTCCCAGCTCCACACATTGTAGCCCAGTACGCAGGGTACGGACAGGGCAATGATCAGGAACAGGTTCACCAGGGAAGATTTCTTTCGACTGGCACCGGTCAGTTCCATACCACAGCAGATGATATTTTCAAATACCGCCAGTACGGTAGACAATGCTGCGAACGCCATGAACAGGAAGAACAGGCTTCCCCACAGGCGGCCGTAAGGCATGTTGGCGAAAATATTCGGCAGTGTAATGAAGATCAGGCTGGGACCGGAGGTCTGATCCACGCCGTAAGTAAAGCAGGCGGGGAAAATGATCAGTCCCGCGGTAATTGCCACGAAGGTATCCAGCACTACGACTCTGACGGACTCTCCCATCAGGGAATGCTCCTTACCGATATAGCTGCCAAAGATCGCCATGGCGCCAATCCCTAAGCTTAAGGTAAAGAATGCCTGGTTCATGGCACCTACCAGGGTAGATACCACACCGACTTCCTGCATACGGTTAAAGTCAGGCACCAGATAGAACTTCAGTCCTTCTTTTGCTCCCGGCATGAAGAAACTGTTGATGGCAAGCACTACCATGATGGCAAGCAGTGCGATCATCATGACCTTCGTCACGCGCTCCAATCCGTTCTGCAGTCCACCGGCGCAGACACTGATACCGATGACCACCACCAGTACCATCCAGAACATCATGACCTTGGGATCTGCAAGCATCTGGGTAAACCGGTCTGCCACCGCATCCGCGGAAAGTCCGGAGAGCTTACCGGTCGCTGTCATATAAAAATAGTGTAACATCCAGCCTGCCACTGTGGTATAGAACATCATCAACAGATAGCAGCCTGCCAAGGCGAAATATCCGTGGATATGCCACTTCTGTCCCGGCTTCTCCAAAGCCTGATAAGCCTTGACGGGACTTTTCTTGCTGGCTCTCCCCACAGCGAATTCCATGGTCATAATAGGCAGACCAAGAATCACCAGGAAGATCAGATAAAACAGTACAAAGGCACCACCGCCGCCCTGACCGGCCATGTACGGAAACTTCCATACATTGCCGATACCAATGGCGCAACCGGCGGACAGCAATATAAAACCTAAACGGGATTTTAAACTTTCTCGTTCCATTATGCGAGCTGACCCTCCAATACCTTGGACGCCTCAGCAATGGCTGCCGGAATACCATCAGGGTTCTTACCGCCGGCCTGCGCCATATTCGGGCGTCCACCGCCGCCACCGCCTACCAGTGCGGCAATTCCCTTGATCAGGTTGCCCGCATGGGCACCGGCCTTCACAGCGCCGTCTGTCGCCATAGCAATCATATTGACCTTACCATCCTGTGCGGAAAGCAGAACTACAACGCCTTCACCCAGTCTGCCTTTTAGCTGGTCGCCCAGGTCTCTTAAACCATTCATATCCACACCGTCTACGCTGGCTGCCAGAAGCTTTGTTCCCTTTACTTCCACTACCTGATCCAGTACATCTCCGAGTGCGGACTGTGCCATTTTTGCCTTCAGGGATTCGTTCTCTGCGGTCAGAGTCTTCAGGTCTGCCTGCATATGCTGGATTTTCTCAATCAGTGCCGCTGGAGAAGCCTTTGCGGCTGCAGCTGCCTTATTAAAGTTCTCTTCCATTGCCTGATAGTATGCCATTACGTTGGCACCGGTCAGTGCTTCGATTCTTCTGACGCCGGCTGCGACACCGCTCTCAGACAGGATCTTGAAGTATCCGATCTCTCCGGTGTGCTTTACATGAGTACCACCGCACAGCTCCCTGGAGAAGTCTCCCATGGATACCACGCGGACAGTTTCGCCGTACTTTTCGCCGAACAGAGCCATTGCTCCGCTCTTCTTCGCATCTTCGATGCTCATGATATCGGTAACCACCGCAAGATCCTCTGCAATCTTCTCATTGACCAGAGCCTCTACCTTAGCGATCTCTTCTGCGGTCATAGCCTGTCCGTGACTGAAGTCGAAACGGGTTCTTGCGCCGTCCTGATAGGATCCCTGCTGTTCTACATGGTCACCCAGTACGATCTGCAGTGCCTTCTGTAACAGATGGGTTGCGGAATGATTCTTGCAGACACTCTTTCTGTTATCAGTGTCTACAGCAAGCTCTGCGGTATCATTTACAGACACGCTGCCTGATACCACTTTACCTACATGACCGATGCGTCCGCCTGCGATCTTCACAGTCTCAGTCACTTCAAAAGTTCCGTTCTTCGTGCGGATCACACCATAGTCACCCTTCTGTCCGCCCATGGTAGCATAGAACGGAGTTACATCGGTGATCAGCGTACCGGTCTCGCCGTTCTCTAAGGTATTTACCAGTTCGGTTTTGGATGCAAGTCCCTCCACTTTTCCCTCTGCGGTCAGGGTATCATAGCCTACGAATTCGCTGGTAATTTTGTCATCCAGTGCATCGAATACGCCTGCGGCGGTAGTCAGCTTCTGGGAGAAATTCTGTCCTTCTCTTGCTTTCTGCTTCTGTTCTTCCATGGCAGCGGCAAATCCCGCCTCATCTACGGTCAGATTCTCTTCCTGTGCCAGCTCTACGGTCAGCTCCAGAGGGAATCCGAAGGTATCGTAGAGATAGAATGCGGACTTACCGTCGATCTCCTTCTTACCTTCGCTTCTCTTCTGCTCCAGAATCTTCTGAAGCTCCTTCATGCCATTCTCCAGAGTGCTCTCAAAACGGGCGATTTCTTTCTGCAGCTCGCTTAATATAAACTCACGGTTCTTCTTCATCAGAGGATAGCTCTCTGCGTAAATCTCATCAATATACATGGCAGCAATATGCAGCAGCTGGTCTGTGGTCATACTTAAAGTACGTCCATGTCTTACCGCACGACGGATCAGACGGCGGAGAATATAACCGGCACCGGTATTGGAGGGAAGCAGCTTTGCTTCGTCACCAATCAGCATAACGCTGGTACGCAGATGGTCTGCCAGAATACGCATGGATCTGGTCAGCTTCTCGTCCTCATTGTACTTCGCACCGGAAGCCTCTTCGATATAAGCAATAACCGGAGCGAACAGGTCGGTCTGGTATACATCTCTGGTACCGTTTAAAAAGGCCAGAATACGCTCCAGTCCCCAACCGGTATCTACATTTTTCTGCTTTAAGGGGGTCAGATGACCGTCATGATGCTTCTCATACTGCATGAATACATCATTACCCAGCTCCGTGTATTTACCGCAGTCACAGCCGGGGCCGCAGTTCGGTCCGCAATCCGGTCTGTCTGCAATATAGAACATCTCACTGTCGGGACCGCAGGGACCATACTCCAGTCCCCACCAGTTATCGTCAGCGGGCAGATAATATACGTTCTCCTTCTTGAAGCCGGAAGCGATACGGTACTGTGCGCCTTCCTCATCTCTGGGGGCATTCTCGTCACCTGCAAATACGGTGGCAGCCAGATGGTCTGCATCGAATCCGAACACCTGTGTCAGCAGTTCAAAACTCCACTGGCAGCGCTCCTTCTTAAAGTAATCTCCCAGGCTCCAGCTTCCCATCATCTCGAAGAAAGTTACATGACTCTTGTCGCCTACGGAATCAATATCGTTGGTACGTACACATCCCTGTACGTTACAGAGTCTGGTGCCCAGAGGGTGCTTCTGTCCCAGCAGATAGGGCATCAGAGGCTGCATGCCCGCTACGTTGAACATAACACCGGTGGAACCGTCGGATACTAAGGATACTGCTCCCACATCCACATGCCCACGGTCTATATAAAATTGTTTCCAGGCTTTTCTCAGCTCATCAGAAGTGAATTGTCTCATTCTCTCGGTCTCCTTGTCTAAATATTACACCTTTCGGAAAATAAACCTACATTTCTACATTATAATGTTATCGTTTCGCCGCGTCAAGGACAAAACATCACTCATCCTCGTCTTCCAGAATCTCGTTCAGTGCCTCTCTTGCTTCCTCGATCTCTTCTTTTTTGCCTTTTTTCAGTGCCGCCTCAAAGACAGTGATGTAATGGTCCAGTTCTCTTCTGCGGTCTCCCAGTGATTCCTCATACATCCGCTCTGCCCGAAGCAGCACCAGCCGGTTCTCCTCTAAGTCTCTGGGCTGGATCTTCAGATAAGACAGTTCTTCCATACGTTTCTGTATCTCTTCGTCGGTCATCTGGTTGTCCTGTCCCTTAATGATCATTTTCTGTGTCAATCCGGTGGATACCACCTTGACCTCTACTTCTAACAGGGAGTTGATATCATACGTATAAGTCACATCCACTGCCTCGTTGCCTTTCGGTCCCTTCGGTACATCGATACTCAGTTCTCCCAGGAACAGATTATTTCTGGCAAAACGGCTCTCTCCCTGCAGCACCCGGACACGGACTTTGTCCTGATTGTCCCTGACAGTATACAGTCTCTCGGTGTGGCTTGCGGGGATCACGGTATTGCGCTCGATAATGGGACAGAATCTTCCGTCTTCGAACTTTCCTTCCTCGTATTCCACCACAACTTCCGTTCCCAGGGTAAAAGAACATACATCCGTCAGAATAACTTCCTTCACCTCCGCCCGGCGTTCCTTCATGGCTGCCTGGATCGCTGCTCCCAGCGCCACAGCTTCATCCGGATTCATGGTCGTATCCGGGAACTTGCGAAACAGTCTTATCAGGAAATCCCATACCACCGACAGTCTCGTAGCTCCGCCGATCAACAGTACTTCATCGATGTCCTGTAGCTTCAGCCCCGCATCTGTCAGGCTTTTTTTCACCGGCTCCCTGATCTTATGCAGCAGTTCTTCGCAGGCTTCCTCATATTCTTTTAAAGTGATCTCCGCCGTCTTCGTCTCATCTGCAAGATTCAGTTCTATCATCACCGCACTGCGGTCACTGATCAGGCGCTTGGCTTCTTCCGCCTTTTTATAGAGGCGGACCTGTTCCTTCTCCGACAGATTTTTCAAATGCAGATCGCATTTCTCCAGGAAAAGTTTTGCCAGAATCTCCGTAAAGTCCTCGCCGCCCAGATAGTTGTCTCCGGCTACCGCCCGCACTTCCAGGATATTATGATACAGTTCCAAAATCGACACATCAAAAGTTCCGCCGCCTAAGTCAAATACCAGGAAACGGGTGTCCTTTTCTTTTTCATACAGTCCATATGCCACTGCCGCCGCAGTGGGCTCCGAGATCATCCGCTCAACTTTTAATCCCGCCAGTTCTCCGGCGCGCTTCGTCGCCTTTCTGCGCTTATCATCAAAATACGCCGGTACACTGATAACTGCCTCCGTAACCTCTTCTCCCAGGTAGCTTTCCGCATCTTCCTTCAGGTAACGCAGAATCATGCTGGACAGCTCCTCCGGGCGGAATTTTCTCCCGGACAGATCATACACCCGGTCCGTTCCCATGCTCCGCTTGAATGCCTGTGCCACGCTGTCCGGGTAGAGGCTTCTGCGCTCCTGTGCAGTCTCTCCCACATAGACATTTCCTTCTTCATCCACACTTACCACCGAGGGAGTCAGATGCTTTCCCAGGCGGTTCGGAATGATCTTCGGTCCCTCTTCGGTAAATACCGCCACCAGACTGTTGGTGGTTCCCAAATCAATTCCCACTATCATAGTTGCTGTCCCTTTTCTTAATGATGAAACAGTTTTTCAAAAAATCCCTGTTTCTTAAGGTTATCTTCCTGTGTTTCTTTTTTATCTGCCGGCTGCGGCAGTTCTTCTAAGAACCGGTCAAAAGCCTTCACATACTCAGAAGGTGCATTCCTTTTCGCCAGTTCGATTCTCTGCTTCAGTGCTTCCTTCTGTCCCTTACGCAGCAGATTTAGGAACTGTATTTCCTGAATCTCCTTACATACTCCGTAAGTACAGTGTCTGCAGAACATACAGTCCGCATTCTCTGCAAGAATTGCATCCAGTTCCTCCCCGGTGCCTGTATAATATGCCGCCAGATACCGGTATACCAACAAAAGCTTTGGCATGTCTCGATAATAATCCGAGCCATAACGTTTATCCCGGTCCAGCCAGTATTTCAAATGTTCGGAATAGGTCGTACCCTTGTGCTCATTTCCGGTCAGAATACATGCGAAAATCAGATCTGCCAGCACTCCTCTGGACTGGATCTTCTGGATTCTGTATATCGCAGACTGTTCAAAATAGTCCACCGCGTTCGCCCCGGAACCATAGAGCAGTTCATACCATCCTAAGCTATAGTGATAATCCTCATAATATTTCTGGGTATTTCCGTTCTTCGCTCCAACCAGTTTGATCTGCTCCAGCCACTTTTCCAGGATCTCTTTTGCTGTCTCTCCCTCACCGCAGTCGATGCACAGATCCGCCTTTTCGCAGGATGCCTTCAGTACATCGGAGAATGCCCGATCCAACACATCGAAGCTTTCCGTAAGTCTCCCCTGCTCTGCCAGGCATCTGGCATAAGACCGCATCCGTTCTGTATCTTTGGCTCCGGCATCTCCCGTCTTCTCCAAAAATTCCCGGAAACTGCTTTCTGCTTTTTCCAGATCTCCCAGCAGCAGATATACTTCCGCCCGCTCTGCCAGCAGTTCTGGCCAGTTTACCTCTTCCGTTCCCCCTTTTCCGTAGAAAAAGTACGCCTTTTCCAGGCAGGTCATGGCTTCATTATAGGATCCGCGGTATCTGTGAATCTGTGCCAGTCCCTTCCAGGCAAAAGGATGGGCGGGATTCGTGGAAAAGATCTTCTCATAATCCGCCTTTGCCTCTTCTAAATGTCCTGCCGCCTTGTGGAAATCCGCCCGCTCCATAAGCAGGTACTCGCAGGGGTATGCATACAGATATTCCGTAATGATCGGAAGTCCTCTCTCGTAATAGACCTGCTTGCCTGCCAGGACATTTTGCAGATACTCCTCCCGGAATTTATCGATGGCTTCATTCATCTGTTCCTGTTCCATCGGCGTATTGGTCAGCTGCCATTCGTAGGCATCCAGGATCACACTTTTGACATTGTGCTCCTTTGCCTCCTGCAGCAGCTGTTTCAATTCCTCGGGATGTTTCAGATCCAGATAGACTTTTGCCATCATTTCATAGGCTTTTACATACTCCGGAAAATAGTTCAGGCATGCCCTTCCGTTTTGGATCACACCGGCAGCATTCCACTGCCTCTTCGCAGCTTCCAGTTCATTGGCATATGCTGCATAGACCTGGTAGTCTTCGATCAGGCTCCGGGAGATTTCCGCACAGCGCTCATATTCTTCCATCTCCACATAGATCTGTGCTTTTTCAATAAGCATGCCGATGTCTTTCGGAGTCCCGGTCTGTGCCTTTTCTGCCTCAGCAATCGCTTCCGCAAATTTCTCCGGCTGTACATAGCCGTAAGCTCTGTAACACTGCATCCGGATCAGATGCGACTGTCTGATACGGTCTTTATCCTTTTCCTCTTCCGCAGGATCCGTATCCCGGAGAATCTTTTGCTCCAGGCTCTCTTCCCACTCTGCCGCAAATGTAATGGTTTTCTCATAATCCGCCGCTTCCGCGTGCAGTTTCGTCATAAGCCCTAAGTATTCTTCCGCTCTGCCTTCGGGCACGATCTCCCCAAGTTCTCTGACGGTACGGATTCCCAGATTCGTCCTGCCATCCTGTAGATAGCACCAGCCCAGATCCAGTCCCAGCCCCGGATCCCCTGTTTCGGCATACTCCCGTTCCATTTCTTTTTCTAATTCCGCATTGATCTTCTGCAGGGTATCTAAAAAAGCATCATCGCCACCTACTGATAAGACTTCCTCCGCACATTTTTTGGCTTTTTTGTATTTTCCCTGCTCATAATACCAGTTCGTCAGGCGCAGATTCGCCATGTAATGCTTCGGAAGCTTGTCCTTCAGCTTTTCATAAATTACAGCAGCTTCCTCTTTTGTATCATTTCTCCATAATATTTCCGCGGTATGATAAGCAATTAAGTCATCCTCCGGATAAAGGGCATGCAGATTCCTTAACAGTACGACTGCCTCCTGTACCTGTCCCGTTTTTTCATAGTAAGAAGCACGGCAGACCTCCATCACCGGATGGGTGATGCTCAGGGCGTCACCACAGTCAATCATTCGCTTTGCTTCTTCCGGTTCATTACTCTGCAGTGCCTGAAATGCTCTGTCATAATACTGCAAGAACTGGTCGTAATCCGCATCCACCGCACCTATGAACTGGGAGAACTCCACTTCTTCTCCGGATTCGCATTTATGTACCATGTAGTTTATGAACTGCGCCGGGAATCTCTCGCGGAACGCCCCTGCATTTTTCACAATGTGGATCTTCTCATCCAACAGCTTCCAGACATCGGTAGGAAGCTTAAAATGTTCCATCAGAAAACGTAACAGATATGTGGTACAGTTTTCTTCTTCCGCCAGAGATAAAAATGCATCTTCCTCGAAAAGCTTCCGCCACTTTGTGACATCACATCTGTCCGTGATATTCTCATAAATTTCCCTTGCGCCGCGGATCCACTGTCCCGCCGGAGTATCATCCTCAAGACTTGCTGCAGGCACGTTCCCCCGGGACTCTTCGTCCGGTGTTTTCGCATAGCGGCAGGCTTCCTCATAAGCGGTGCGAAGTCTCTTGAAACCTTCCGGATCATCCTCCGGATTGGTTACTGAGAGTTTGTCCCGATATGCGTTTTTTAACGCCCTTTCGTCTTTTGTCTGTTCGATTCCAAGAATTTGAAATATTTCTACCAGTTCCATAATTATTCCCCCACATAGACCATTATCTTCCGCTATAAAAAAATACAGAAAAGGAGCAGAATACCTTCTGCTCCTTATTTTCACTTCTTAAAAGTCCTCTTAGAATGTAAACTTATCCGCAAAATAAGCATCCAGATCAGCGATTGCTACACGCTCCTGCTCCATGGAATCACGGAAACGTACGGTTACGCAGCCGTCTGTCTCAGATTCAAAGTCATAAGTTACGCAGAAAGGAGTTCCGATCTCGTCCTGACGACGATATCTCTTACCGATATTTCCTCTGTCATCAAATTCACAGTTGTATTTCTTGGAAAGTTCTGTGTAAATCTTTTCTGCGCCCTCGTTCAGCTTCTTGGACAGAGGCAGTACACCGATCTTCACGGGTGCCAGTGCCGGATGGAAACGAAGTACGGTACGCATATCGCCGCCCTCTAACTCTTCCTCATCGTAAGCTGCACACAGGAATGCCAGTACCACTCTGTCTGCACCCAGGGAAGGCTCGATAACGTAAGGAATGTATTTTTCCTTCTTCTCGTCATCAAAGTAAGACATATCCTCACCGGAAGTATTGGCATGCTGGGTCAGATCGTAATCGGTTCTGTCCGCAATACCCCACAGTTCACCCCAGCCGAAGGGGAACAGGAACTCGATATCGGTAGTTCCCTTACTGTAGAAGCACAGCTCCTCGGGAGAATGATCACGAAGTCTCATCTCGTCCTCTTTGATACCTAAGGACAGCAGCCAGTCACGGCAGAAACCTCTCCAGTACTGGAACCACTCCATATCGGTACCGGGCTCACAGAAGAACTCCAGTTCCATCTGTTCGAACTCTCTGGTACGGAACGTAAAGTTACCGGGAGTGATCTCGTTACGGAAGGACTTACCGATCTGTCCGATACCGAAAGGAATCTTCTTACGGGAAGTTCTCTGTACATTTTTAAAGTTAACAAAAATACCCTGTGCGGTCTCGGGTCTTAAGTATACGGTATTTTTTGCATCCTCGGTAACACCCTGGAAAGTCTTGAACATCAGGTTGAACTGACGGATGTCGGTAAAGTTGTGCTTGCCGCAGGTAGGACAGGGAACATTATGCTCCTCGATGAAATTCTTCATCTCTTCCTGGCTCCAGCCGTCTACGCTGCCTTCGATGGCGATACCGTTCTCCTCGCAGAAATCTTCGATCAGCTTATCTGCACGGAAACGCTCATGGCACTCCTTACAGTCCATCAGAGGATCAGAGAAGCCGCCCAAATGTCCGCTTGCCACCCAGGTCTGGGGATTCATCAGAATCGCACAGTCAACGCCTACGTTGTAGGGGCTCTCCTGAATGAACTTCTGCCACCATGCCTTTTTCACATTATTCTTCAGCTCCACGCCAAGGTTGCCGTAATCCCAGGTATTTGCCAGTCCGCCGTAGATCTCGGAACCGGGATATACAAAACCTCTTGCTTTTGCCAGGGCTACGATCTTCTCCATTGTCTTTTCCATGTCAGTACCAAACCTTTCTTACTCTATATATTTGTATTGCTGTATAACTTACTTTTTCATCAGTATCGTAACGACACCGTCGGACTGGGAGGCATCCACATAGCCATCCTCCCCCATGACCACGCCCTCACTGATATACAGTACGGGGTATGGGCAATAAATAAATGCACTTGCATCGGTAATGATCAGATGTCCCTTCTCCAGTGCTTTCTCCAGCTTATCCGGATCTGCCGGAGTGCCGTCCGCTGCATTCACCAGTTCCATGTTCACAGGGTTCCCCTGCGCCAGGGCTTCCACTCTGGTTCCGTAGAACAGATTCTGTTCGTTATATTCGGCATAGCTGTCCGCACTGTCAAATTCCTGCACGACCTGCACCATGACTCCGTCACCCAGTGCCTGCACGCTCTTCACCGTCATCGCTTCTTCCGGTGTATCCGTGTGTGCGGCATTGAACTCTTCTGCCTCGTTCTTCACCATCTCTTCCAGTCCGTCTAAACTGTAGAAATCCTTATCGAAGGTATTGACCAGGTAAGAGATCACCTTCCCATCCTTCTCCACCACCAGAGACGTATTCACGACCTCCTCGGGAAGCTTCGCGGTCTGACCGCAGCCGCTTAAGGACAGTACAAGAATTCCCGACAATACTGCCGTAAGAAATTTTTTTATTCTATTCTGCCTCATAAATGAGTCTCCTTTTTTGGCATCAGCCATAACCGATTTTAACATAGAGTTTTCAGTATTTCAAGACTTTTGAACGACCTGTCCATGAAATGCCTGCGATATTCCGATGCGATCTGTGAAAGTTCTGACAGAACTTTGTCCGATACGGTAAAAGTATACAGTTTCTCCACGGGACTCTCCGCTATGTAGTTCAGCGCATACAACGTAGATTCTTCCAGGCTTCTGCCTTTCGGCGGTCCCGGATATTCTCCGTTCACCGCGATGGATTTCAGCTCAAAAATACTGCGTATCAGTTCGTCGGGAAGAGCCGGTGCACACAAGGCTCTCAGCGACTGGTACAAAAGTTTCATCATTTCCCGCTCATCATTGTTTTCTCTGCAGTAATAATCTGCCACTTCCGCGAAATACATGCCGTAGCAGGCTCCCACATAGTCCGTCATCAATTCTTCAAAATAGTTCTTAATATCCGCTTCCGATATGGTATAGGAATTCCTTCCCTCATACAGGCGAAAGGTACCAAAAGCAAAAGGGTTGGTCGCTGCCGCCAGCCGGTTGCCCGGCTTTCTCGCCCCTCTGGCAAAAGCAGTGATCTTCCCTTTTTCTTTGGTAAGCAGGCTCACAATCCTGTCATATTCACCGAACGGTGTCTGTTTTAATACAATTCCTGTTACATACAGGGATTCCTGCATGATCCGCCCTCCCCGGCGTCAGTGTCTGTACATCCTTCCGCCCTGCACTCCACCGTGCCGCCTTTGGCAGCCGGAGGCTTCTCCTTTCCCACACTTTGCAGGTAACTCAGGTAATCCTCCACTCTGCCGGTATGTTCAAATTGCTGCCAGTAATTTATGAACTGCATCCTGCGCATCCCCCTCTTTTATCAGTTTATCAGCGTGTTATCCTCTGTAAAAATAGGGTCTGCAAATTTTGCTTTTCTATTCGCCCATCTCGATGTCTTTCGGATTATAACCGAAGTTTTTGAGTAAGATGTCGCTGTCTCTCCAGTCCTTCTTCACCTTCACCCAAAGCTGTAAATTAACCTTCATTTCCAGCATATCCTCAATCTCCGGTCGTGCCTGGGAACCAATCTTTTTCAACATCTGACCACCCTTACCGATGATGATGCCCTTATGGGAATCTCTCTCGCAGATGATCGTGGCTTCGATGTCACAGATTCTGCCTCTCTCCTTCATGCTCTCCACTGTCACTGCAATGCCGTGAGGGATCTCTTCGGATAAAAGACGCAGCG
>DJEP01000111.1:12583-44373 GCA_002431915.1 Lachnospiraceae bacterium UBA5895
TAAAATGCCGGACCGTAGGGCAGATATTTTAAAATACACTGGATCAGTACATCTGTGTTATCACCTTTTAATGCGGATACCGGGACGATCTCCTGGAAATCCAGTTCCTTGCGGTAAGTATCGATGAATGCCAGAATATCGTCCTTTTTCACGGTGTCTGTCTTGTTAATGACCAGGATCACAGGTGTCTTGGTCTTTTTTAACTGTTCGATAATATGACGTTCTCCGGCACCGATGAAATTCGTGGGCTCCACAAGCCACAGAATCACATCCACGTCATTTAACGTATGCTCCGCCACGTTTACCATATAATCACCCAGTTTGTTTTTCGCCTTGTGGATACCGGGGGTATCTAAGAAAACGATCTGTCCCTCTTCCAGGGTCAGTACAGTCTGGATACGGTTACGGGTGGTCTGCGGTTTGTTGGATGTGATGGCGATTTTCTGTCCAATCAGTCGGTTCATCAAAGTGGACTTACCTACATTGGGACGTCCGATCAGTGTGGCAAAGCCGGATTTGTATGCCGGATTCTCGTTCATTTTCTATTTCTCCTGTTCTTGTGTTTTTGTCTGTTCCGCATTCTCTGTTTTTGCAGTATCCGCTGTATTCTGCAGGGTCTGTTTCATTTTTGCTTCCTCTTCGGCGAATCTTTTCTGTTCCGCCTCACGGATCCGTTTCGTACGCTTTTTGATCTTTTTCAGGATCAGAATGATAATAAGGATCACCACTGCCCAGATCACCAGATAAGGGATATGGATCACGAACCAGATGGCTGCTTCCTTAATGCCTTCGCCGATGCTCTTTAAGCTGTCCATAAATCCCGCAGAGATGCGTTCCCATGTGGTCTCTTCCTCTACCGGTGTGTAGACCTCTACTTCATCAATATAAAGGTATACGGTGCTGTAGTCAACCTGATTGTCATAGCTGCGCAGCTGGGATTCCATGCTCTCTAACTGGTATCTCACATCGGACAGCCGCTGCTCGATGGTGATGATATCTTCGATACTCTCCGCCTGCTCCAAAAGCTGTAACAGTCTTTCCTGTTCGGTCTTCAAGGCATCTCTGTGACTCTCCAGATCCACATAAGTTAATGTCACATCCTGTACATTTTCCGTACGGCTGGTCACATTGCCCAAATCCGATACGGTATTTAAGAAATCGTCCAGACGATCCTTCGGGATACGGATGGTCATATTCGCGTTCCTGGTAGAACGATAGTTATAATAACTACTTCCGTTGTAGGCATCCAGACTTTCTATGTAGCCGCCAAGCTCCGTCACTTTATTCTCTACAGCGGATAAGAGCTTGTCATATTCTCTGGTCTCCACGTTCATGTCTACGTTTTTGATCAGTTTCCGCTCTGTGGCAGCCGCATTCACCGCGCCTTCTTCTGTCACAGTAGTATCCGACGTTCCTGCATTCTCCGTGCCATAAGAGTCCGTCCCGAAGCCGCTGCTGTCGCTGTCGTAATAAAATTGCTCCGCGGGAGCTGCTTGCGTCTCATTGGATACGGCAAAATCCGCATCCTTGAGATCGCTGATGCCGTATTTGCCGCCTGCCGAACTTCCGCAGGCTGACAATGACAATATCATGCCGGCTGTGAGTAATCCTGTAATGATTCTTGTTTCAAAATTTCGTTTTTTCATAACCCTCTCCGATCTGCGGACGGATCGACTTTTTTTGCCGTCCGTCTGCTGTTGACATTTTGTTGTTTCACCCCTATAAACGAAATATTCTCACAGAAGTTCTTTGCTTATTTAACTTTTTACTATTCAGAACCACATTCGCAAAATCGCAGCTTTCTTTTTGCTCTGAATAGTTTCAAAAAAGATTTTCCACTTTCAGGAATCTCTCCTGCTCTTCCTTCACCTTGGAAGCCGTACCTACCACGCAGAGCAGATCTTCCTGCATAAATGCACGGATATGTGCGGACAGTGCCCGGATATCCTCTACGGTAGCGGACAGGAGTTCGTCACGTTCTCTCTGCAATGCGGCATTGTCCAGTCCCGTCATATAGGCGCTTAGGGAATACAATCCTTTCGCTGCCGGATTCATGGGCACATCCAGATCACTGACCGCACCGATAATATACTGGGTCATGGTACGTTCATCCGCAGTAAATTCTGCGATGGCATCCGCTGCCTTTTCATAAATATCAATGGTTCTGCCAAGGTTCGGATCTCTGTAGGAGACAAAATAGCTGTCACCGGATCTGCCGAAGCTGCACATACAGCCGTAGGCGCCGCCCTTTACACGGACATTGACCCACAGATACTCATACCCCATCATCACCTTCAGTACCCGCAGGGCTCCGGTATATTTGAGACCGCTCTTGCGGAAGTTGCCGGCACGGCATACATAGTTGACCTGACCGGAGGTTAAGAACCCTTCGTTCTTCCGGGAAACTTCCGGGATGTAATGCTCTTTTTCCACAGGTTCTGTATAGAGTGCCGCCTTGAAAGCCTCCACCGGGGCATCCAAAAGTGCCACCGCCTTCTCTTCGCCCACGAAATCCACCATGAGATTCTTCGGACGGAAGATCATTTTTAATAAAGTCTGTAAGATCTCCACCAGTTCTTCTTTTTTCTCATCAAAATGAGCTTCTAAGTCTGTGGTCAGACGATAGAACGGAATGCCGGAGATCTCCTCGCTGACAGCTCCGGGAATACTGCCGTAAGACAAGGCTCTTCCGGCTGCCACGCTGTGTCCGCCGGAGGTCATCTGCGCCTGCATACGGGACTTGCCTTCCGCCAGGATTTCATAGAGACGCTTGGTATCCGTGAAATCACTGGTCATGACGATCTCGCGCATGAGGTCAACAGCTTCTGCAATACGGTCGTAAAACACCTTGGTCTTCAGTTCCAGCGTCAGGGTAAACTGATCTGTATCCTGTAATTTACCGTAGACGTTGTTCACCGCAGCCATACCTCCGGTGACCAGATTCATCTCGTTATACAGATCTCCGTAAGCATAATGCTCGGTATTCAGCAGTCCCAGACACCCTTTTAAGATACCGATATACGGGAAATATTTTCCGGGGATCTGATCCAGCTTGAAGATCAGACGTAAATAGCCGATGCCGTTGGTAAACAGATCATGATATAAAAGTGTGGTATCCCCGATATTCCGTACCTCGTTCACAGGCTGATTTGCCTCTTTTTTCATATCTTCCCGTTTTAACAGAGGGATCTTCTCCAGATCCTCCTTCGCGTCCTCGCTCTCCTGGAACGCAGTCAACTTGCGAAAGGTCTCTTTTACTGCTTCCAGTTCTTCCGGGCTCATGGCAGCTTTCACCCGCGCCAATTTCTTGCGCTGCTTCTGTTCCTGCTCCTCTAAGAGACCTAACTTCGGCTGCAGGATTACCACGCTGCGATGGGTATTGTCCAGCAGATATTTCCGAACCAGCCCTTCGAAATATCCGGTCTTAACATCCTTACGAAGTTCAGCGAAAGTATCGTTCGCCTCGATATGAATAAACGGCAGTCTGTCGTCATACAGCCAGCTGTCCAGTACCTGTAAGCCGTACATCAGCCCCTTGGGATAGGAACCGAAATCCGCCTCTCTGTATTTGAATTCGTAATAATTGATACCGGCAAGCAAGGCCTTCTCGTCGAAGCCTTTCGTTGCCAGGTTCTGAAGCACTTCCTCCGTCACCTGTAAAAATTCCTGCTCTTTTTCTACGGAAGTGTCCTTCGCCACCACACTGAAGTAGGGTTGGCGGATACCGTTCTCATAGATGCTGTAGACGTCCTTGCCCACGCCGCGGTCTACCAGCGCCTGTTTCAAAGGGGCGCCCGGTGCGGAACACAGGGCATAATCCAGGATCTGGAACGCAATGTAGAGCTTCGGGTCTAAGCTGTCGCCGACGCAGAAGTTCTGGGACAGATAGGTGTTCTCCTCCTCGTCCTCTCCCTCACCGATGGGACAATCTCTGACAATCCGGTTCGGGGTGGTAAACGCCGCCTCTTCCGTCACTTCGGAGTCCACCTCCAGAGCGTCGTAGGCAGACAGATAATGTTCGTCAATAAAGGTCAGTTTCTCCGCCATATCCATGTTGCCATAGAGATAGATATAGCTGTTGGAGGGATGATAGAACTTCCGATGGAAATCCAGGAACTCTTGATAGGTCAGCTCCGTAATCACCTCCGGGTCACCGCCGGACTCACAGCCATAGGTAGTGTGGGGGTACAGAGAGTTCATGATCTCCCGCTCCAGCACATCGTCCGGAGAAGAAAATGCTCCCTTCATCTCGTTGTAGACCACACCGTTGACCTTCAGTTCTTCCTCGTCACCTTCCAGTTCATAATGCCAGCCTTCCTGGCGGAAAATGGATTCGTTTTTATAAATATTCGGATAGAAAACCGCATCCAGATAGACGTGCATCAGATTTTGGAAGTCCTTGTCATTGCAGCTTGCCACAGGGTACACGGTTTTGTCCGGATAGGTCATGGCATTTAAGAAGGTATTGAGGGATCCCTTTACCAGTTCCACAAAAGGATCCTTCACCGGGAATTCCTTCGATCCGCAGAGTACGGAGTGTTCCAGAATATGTGCCACGCCGGTGGAGTCCTTCGGAGTGGTACGGAAACCGATGTAAAATACCTTATTATCATCATCGTTGGATACCAGTGCCACTCTGGCTCCGGTCTTTTTGTGACGGCACAGATAAGTTACACTGTTAATGTCCGGGATCTGACGTTTTTCTATGATCTCGTATGTGGATAAATCTTCTACTCTCATTTATGATGTGTCCTCTTTTCTAAATCTATCTTAATCGATTTCTTCGCTCTACGAGCTTTCGAAATCGTAACGACTATTCGTAATCCGGGCTATCGCCCTTCTTACCCATGTTCATTTGCTCCCCTCACAGAAAACCTCCGCTGTCTGCAAGCAGCCGCGCAGATTTCTGTGGGTGAGCTTAGTCTATCAAAATGCTGCAAGAGCCAGTTTGCTCATGGAGATTTCCTGGATGACGACGCCCTTCGCTTCTTTTTCTTCCGGCGTCATGGCAGTCAGTTCCCGGATGTTCAGTTCCTTCGTGACATAGCGTTTTTTGCCTCTGCCGAAGATCCCCTTTTTCTCCTCGATGATATTAATCTTCACTCTCGCCTTGATCCGGTCGTAGATCTTCACTAAAAAACTATCCGGCTTCAGATAATACAGATGGGTCTCCAGCGTATCCAGGGGATCCACTTCCTTTTCCGCTAAAATATAGCGTTCCACAATCAGGCGGAATTTAAACGCCACCTCATCCTGATCCAGGAGCTCCGCAAAGGTGTATTTCGCGCCTATGTAGACCTTCGCCGTATCCTGTAAGCTGTATTTATAATTCTCATAAACTGTCTTTTGCATTGTTGTCGATATCCTCAATCTTGAAACCGCTCATCCGCACCGCATCCTCGATCATTTTGCGGGACATGCCGGTCTCCTCCATCAGTTCCTCTATGGTCACCTTGCGCTGCAGTTCCTCCGCCAGTTCTCTCGCCCTGTCTGCCACCTTGTTAACCTTGTCTTCCACGCGCTTGTCAATTTTGGCGTTATCTGCATGCTCTGCGATATACTCTTCCATGGCATCCATGATCATCTTACCAAGCATTCCCTCGACCTCATCGGGCTTCTCCAGGCTGCCCAGCATCGTCACGCCGAAGGAAAGTGCCAGGTTGCCTTCGCCTACCAGATCTTCTAACAGCACGCCCTGTCCGGCATAGAGTTTTGCGATCTCCGCCACATCCGCCAGATACAGCTCGATCAGACGCTGCTGTGCATCCGTCTCGCCTGCCATGGCGGCAATGGAAAATGCCTGCTTCTCGCCGTCCGTGTAGGTGGGCAGATCTGCCACTTCATCCAGATATTCCTGCAAGTAATCCTTTTCCTCATCCGTCAGGAATTCGTCGGGATCCATGGGCCGTCCGATACCGATTTTATGCTTTAACAGATAGTCAAATACCATCTGCAGCTGCTCGCTGCTTAACTCCAGTTCCGCGAAAGCTTCCTTTACCTGCTCTTCGCTGATGCAGTTGCCCTGCTCCCTGGCGGTCTTGCAGACCTGCTCTAAGGTCTGCGCAAATAAAACTTCTTTGTTCATATAAGGTCTCCTTTATAATAACACACTTTCTCCGCGCTTTGCGCGGCTTTGCCTGCGAGCAGTCACGCCGTCTGCCTCCTGCAATAACACACTTTCTCCGCGCTTTGCGCTCTCGAAAGTGTACATCCATTCGCAATCCGGACTGTCGTCCTACTTGCTCATGTCTGTTCGATTTGCTAATATCCGTACGGCTTTGCCTGCGAGCAGTCACGCCGTAACAGATATTGCAAATCTTATTTTACATGTTCGTGAGTAAATAAATGATACTGGCAATATTCATAGTTGCCGTTGCATTTGGAGCAGAAACGGAACTCCAGATTCGGATCATCCTCTTCCGTCCTGCCGCAGATCGCACATTTATGTCTTGTGGCTTTTGCTTTGCCTTCGTTTACTTTCCGTTCAAACTGTGCTCTGCGATGCATCTGCTTCGGAGAGATACGGCTTCTGTACATTCTGCAAAAATATATTACAAAATTCAATAAAGATGCTATGATTGCAAATCTGGTGAACATGTCGCCGACGACCACATAATAGAGCATGACTCCGGCATCCAGAATACCCATCCATTTTACCTTCACGGGGATCACGAACATCAACAGCACCTGCATGTTCGGATAGGTTGCCGCAAAGGCAAGGAAGATCGACAGGTTGATATAATACGTACTGAAAGCATAAGATCCCTGATAAAAATATGCGGATGCGATTTCCGCAGGCAGGCTGCCGTACATCAGATATACCATACCCATGCACAGGAAGCTGCCGATGACTGTAAACAGGATTCCCGAGAGAATATAGACATTGTACCGGTAAGTACCCCAGGTTCGCTCCAGTGTGGTGCCAAGACTATAATAAAAATACAGCATGATCACCGTAAACAGATCGAAACTTTCCGGCGGTACAATCACCCATGTCACCAGCCGCCAGATCTGTCCATGCAGGATCCGGTAAGGATCCAGTGTCAGATACCCCAGCATATTCACGCCGGCTGCACTTCCTATCAGTTCTATTACATATCCTGCCACATAACTTAAGATAAGGATCAGTGTCAGATTCGGAATGGCATACTTTCCGAATTTTTTTTCAAATTTACTCATAAATCCGGTTCTCTCTTTCTATAGATACATTGATATTTCGTTTTTTCTCTATAGGGATTGTAACATCCGCAGGGAAATAAGTAAACCGCACGTTCTCTTTTTTCAGAGTTTCCCGAAATTTTTAAGTTACTTTTTACAAAACTTTAACAACTTATATCACGCTTTATTCGTTGCATTATAGCGCTTTTTGTCGTATAATGAGAATGTTTTGTTGATGAAAAAATTGCATTAATTAAGTAGTTTTATTTTTTATTTCAGGAAGGATGTATCACATGAATTCACAGGAAAAATACGCAACTCTCGGCATAGATATCGGTTCCACCACTGTCAAGATTGCTATTTTGGACGAAGAACACAATATTTTATTTTCCGATTATGAGCGTCACTTCGCCAATATCCGGGAGACCCTGTCTGCCCTTCTTCAGAAGGCTTATGACCAGCTGGGAGAATTGCAGCTGCACCCCATGATCACCGGTTCCGGCGGACTGACTTTAGCCAATCACTTAGGCGTTCCTTTTACCCAGGAGGTTGTAGCCGTGGCTACTTCCCTGCAGGAGCTGGCACCCAAGACCGACGTAGCCATTGAGTTAGGCGGTGAGGATGCAAAGATCATCTATTTTGAAGGCGGTAACGTGGAGCAGCGTATGAACGGTATCTGCGCCGGCGGTACCGGTTCTTTCATCGACCAGATGGCAAGTCTGATCCAGACGGACGCTTCGGGTCTGAACGAATATGCGAAAAATTATAAATCCCTCTACACCATTGCAGCCCGCTGTGGTGTATTTGCCAAGACCGATATCCAGCCCCTGATCAACGAAGGTGCTACCAAGGAAGACCTGTCTGCTTCTATTTTTCAGGCAGTGGTGAACCAGACCATTTCCGGTCTGGCCTGTGGTAAGCCCATCCGCGGTCATGTTGCTTTCTTAGGCGGACCGCTTCATTTCCTGTCCGAGTTAAAAAAAGCGTTCATCCGTACATTAAATTTGGATGACGAACACATCATCGACGTGGACAACTCTCATCTGTTTGCTGCCATCGGTTCCGCACTGAATGCGAAAGAAGATGTCTGCATCAGCCTGTCCGATATGGTGAAAAAGCTGTCATCAGATATCAAGATGGAGTTTGAAGTAGAACGTATGGAGCCTCTGTTTGCCGACAAGGCTGCCTATCAGGAATTCGTGGAACGTCACAGCAAGCATCATGTAACTACCGGAGATTTACAGTCTTATCAGGGCAAGGCATTCTTAGGTATCGATGCCGGTTCCACCACCACGAAAATTGCACTGGTGGGCGAGGACGGATCTCTGTTATATTCTTTCTACTCCAGCAATGACGGAAGTCCTTTGAAGACGGCGATCCGTTCCCTGAAGGAGATCTACTCTTTTCTGCCCGAGGGCGTGGAAATCGTGCGCTCCTGCTCCACCGGTTACGGTGAGGCACTGATGAAGGCCGCTTTCCTGTTGGATGACGGCGAAGTAGAGACCGTGGCACATTACTATGCCGCCGCTTTCTTCGATCCCAGTGTGGACTGTATCTTAGACATCGGCGGTCAGGATATGAAGTGCATCAAGATCAAGAACCAGACCGTAGACAGCGTACAGTTAAATGAGGCATGTTCCTCCGGCTGCGGTTCCTTTATTGAAACCTTCGCAAAGTCCCTGAACTATACGGTACAGGATTTCGCACAGGCGGCTCTGTTCGCGGAGCATCCCATCGATCTGGGTACCCGTTGCACCGTATTCATGAACTCCAAGGTAAAGCAGGCCCAGAAGGAAGGTGCATCCGTAGCGGATATTTCCGCCGGACTTGCCTACTCCGTTATCAAAAATGCATTATTCAAGGTAATCAAAGTCTCTGATGCCTCAGAGCTTGGTAAAAATATTGTCGTACAGGGCGGTACCTTCTACAACGATGCCGTTCTGCGCAGCTTTGAAAAAATTGCAAACTGTCAGGCGATCCGCCCCGACATCGCCGGTATCATGGGTGCTTTCGGTGCAGCGCTGATCGCCAGAGAGCATTATGAGGACGGTTATGTGACCACCATGCTGGATTACCAGAAGATCTGCGATCTGCAGTTCGAGACCAGCATGGCAAAATGTAAGGGCTGTACCAACAACTGTCGTCTGACCATCAACAAGTTCTCCGGCGGTCGTCAGTTCATCTCCGGCAACCGTTGCGAACGCGGTATCGGCGGTCAGAAGAATGCCCATAATGTGCCGAACTTATATGAATACAAATTACATAGATTATTCTCCTACGAATCCCTGGATGCCGACAAAGCTCCCAGAGGCGTGGTAGGTATCCCCAGAGTACTGAACATGTACGAAGATTATCCATTCTGGTTCACGTTCTTTACCGAACTGGGCTATCGTGTGGTGCTCTCTCCCAGCTCCAATCGTAAGATCTACGAGCTCGGTATTGAGTCCATCCCCAGTGAATCCGAGTGTTATCCGGCGAAGCTGGCGCACGGTCATGTGACCTGGCTGATCCGTCAGGGCATCAAGTTCATCTTCTATCCTGCACTGTTCTATGAGCGCAACGAGTTCGAAGATGCGAACAACCATTACAACTGCCCCATCGTTACTTCTTATTCCGAGAATATCAAGAATAACGTGGAGGAAATCGCCGGCGGTGAGATCACTTTCCGCAATCCGTTCATGTCCTTCAGGGATCTGGGTACGGTCACAGATGCGCTGACGAAGGAATTTACCGAGATTCCCGCTGCTGAGATTGCCGCAGCCTGCGAAAAGGGCTGGAAGGAACTGGCAAATGCCCGTCACGATATGGAGAAAAAGGGCGAAGAGACTCTGGAATACTTACGTCAGACCGGCAAGCGCGGTATCGTCCTGGCAGGTCGTCCTTATCATGTAGACCCTGAGATTAACCACGGTATCCCCGAGCTGATCACCTCCTACGATATGGCAGTACTGACGGAAGATTCCATCTCTCATCTGGCAAAGCCGGAGCGTCCGCTCATTGTATCCGACCAGTGGATGTACCATTCCAGATTATATGCAGCCGCAAGCTATGTGAAAACTGTGGAGAATCTGGACCTGATCCAGTTGAACTCTTTCGGTTGCGGTCTGGATGCCGTTACCACCGATCAGGTGAACGATATCCTCTCCGGTTCCGATAAGATCTACACCTGTTTAAAGATTGATGAAGTCAATAACCTGGGTGCAGCGCGTATCCGTATCCGTTCCCTGTTGTCCGCGATCCGTGTCCGTGAAAAAATGGGCAAGCACCGCACGATTCGTTCTTCCGCCATTGAAAAGGTACCGTTTACCGAAGAGATGCGTAAGGACTACACCATCATCTGTCCGCAGATGTCCCCGATCCACTTTGAGATCTTACAGCCTGCATTCAATGCCTGCGGTTATAATTTCGTGGTATTGGACAACGACAACAAGCACTCCGTGGATGTGGGTCTGAAATACGTTAACAACGATGCCTGCTATCCTTCCCTGCTGGTAGTCGGTCAGATCATGGAAGCTCTGCTGTCCGGCAAATACGACCTGAACAAGACAGCCATCATCATGAGCCAGACCGGTGGCGGATGCCGTGCAACGAACTATATCGGTTTCATCCGTCGTGCCCTGAAGAAAGCAGATATGGAGCAGATTCCCGTAATCTCCCTGAATCTGGCAGGTATCGAGAGCAATCCCGGCTTCCATCTGAATGCGGATCTGATGTTACGTGCCGCTGTGGGTGCAGAATTCGGTGATATCTTCATGCGTTGTGTCTACCGGATGCGCCCTTACGAAGCAACTCCGGGTTCCGTAGATGCTCTGCATCAGGAGTGGCTTAAGAAGGTACAGGCGTTTGTATCTGCGAAGCATATCAGCATTCCGAAGTTCCGCAAGATGTGCGTACAGATCATTCGTGATTTCGATGCGATTCCGGTGCTGGATATTAAAAAGCCCCGTGTCGGTGTCGTTGGTGAGATCCTGGTGAAGTTCTCTCCTGCCGGCAACAATCATCTGGTAGAGCTGTTGGAAAGCGAAGGTGCGGAGGCTGTGGTTCCCGACCTGATCGACTTTATGCTGTACTGCTTCTACAACCAGATCTACAAGGCAGAACATCTGGGCACCAGCAAAAAGACTGCGAAGATCTCCGCTCTCGGCATCTGGGCGATCGAGCATATCCTCCGCGGCTCTGCCGTGAAGGCATTTGAAGAAAGTAAACACTTTGATCCGCCCACCAGCATCTACAAGATTGTCTCCTACGCGGAGCCCATCGTATCCATCGGTAACCAGACCGGTGAGGGATGGTTTCTTACCGGCGAGATGGTGGAACTGATCAAGGAAGGCGTACCGAACATCGTATGTACCCAGCCTTTCGGCTGCCTGCCGAACCACGTGGTAGGTAAGGGCGTTATCAAAGCGCTGCGGAAGGCTTATCCTTCTTCCAATATCGTTGCAATTGACTACGATCCCGGTGCCAGCGAAGTTAACCAGCTGAATCGAATCAAACTCATGCTCTCCACCGCCCAGAAGAACCTGAAGAAGGGCGAAGGAGCGGAATAAAGAAAGCATTTATGCCTGAAACCAGTGCCTGCGACAGGGATTCATAGAATCTCCTGCCGTGGGTGTTTTATTTCCCTCCGTTTAAGCTTCTCTTTTTTCCTTTGTGACATGATTTTTCTCATAATCCTATTAACAGTAGTTTTAGTAAAAAAATCGTTTAAAATCAACGATTTTTTTACTTTTCTGATGGTTTGAATACCTTTCTCAAAAATAGTGCATTTCACCCCGTTGATTTTTTACTATTTTGAAGGGTTTTTAGCATTTTTCTAAAATAAATATTTGATATTTGCTGCCTTGACGTCTCGTATTGTTCAAGTTATAATAAGCACATTCATAGTTTCTTTTGCTCTGAAATTCCTATGAAAATTCTTTCAGTTAATCCCTGTATTCATTATTTAAGGAGGTCATATTATCAACAGCACCGAATTACTCAAATACAAAGAACGCCTATTTGCAAAAAGAAATAGTCTTCTCGAAAAAATCCGTAATTTTCCTGAAGGAAATCTTTCCTGCACCGTTACCAAATCAGGTTATACCAGTTGGTTCTATCTGAAGGACGGTACCAGAAAGTATCTTCAGAAATCACAAAAAGAACTGGCGCAAGCTCTTGCATTAAAGAAATACTACGAGCTTATGCTACACGAAATTTTAGAAGAAATAGCATTTATTGAAGCATATCAAAAGAAATTTTCACCCACGATTCCAAGAGAAAAGTCCACTGACTTGTTGACTGAATCCTCCCCTTATTACCCATTACTGCAAGGCTATTTTGCAAAGGACAAGCTTCCGGTATCCGCGCAGAAATGGCATGCGGAAAGTTATGAAACCAACCATTCTCATCCGGAGCATCTGATACACACTACACTGGCGGGACATAAAGTCCGGTCCAAGTCTGAAGTCATCATCGCGAATCTGCTCTATACCAATAACATCCCCTATCGCTATGAAGCGGCATTATCGTTAAAAGAGTTCACGGCATATCCGGATTTTACAATTTTGTATCCGGTTGCTAATAAAATCTACTACTGGGAGCATTTCGGAATGATGGATAATGCTTCCTATTGTGATTCCGCATGTAATAAGTTAAAAACCTACTGCTATAACGGAATCTTTCCATCCATGCAGCTGATCACTACTTATGAGACGAGCAAATGTCCCATTTCCACGGAGCAGGTGCAGCAGATCATTACGCAGTATTTTCTGTAAGTCAAAATATTCCCACATATCATATAAATTTTTTATTTTTGAAAATTTTTTCACAGGATATGTTTCCTTGCAAAGCGTCCGACATCTCGCGATCCATACGAAATGTTTTGTCATATGGAAACACAGTTTTTATACAGTAAAAAGGACCGGTTCCTCCGGTCCTTCCGATGAGACATAATAAGCTATTATGATGCATTTGCCCTTCGGCTCTCGATATACTGTTGTAAGACTTCCGTGACTTCCTCCGGTGCCAGTCCGGCATCCTCGATCAGGTCACTCACCGCTTCCAGCTCCTTGCGTCTCTTCTGCTCAAATAATTCCTCTAATTCCCGCTCTTCTGATTCTATGCGGATATTCAGTGCATTGATCAGTTCCTGCTTTGCCTGGATCTTCTCATCCAGAGATTTTCTCTGTCCTCTCGGCATATGCTGTATGCTCCTTTCCATATTGCTGTAACTATAAAAGCCATCCATCAGGGACTGAAATACAGTCTATAATGAATGGCCTGATATACTACAGTATATGGACAAGATTGTAAAAATATACCAACTATCGCATTTCTAATCTACAATACCGGACAATAATGGCAGTTCAACCTCATACCTTGTCACGCATAAGAGAGACTACTATCAGATCATTTAAAAACATTTTATCCTATATGTTTTAGTTCAATCCATCTACCGCTGTCTTTAACTTATTCAGGGCAAGTTCCAGAGTTGCTCTGGGACATGCAATATTCACACGCTGAAAATCTGCTCCGCTGGGTCCGAACATAGATCCTCCGTCCAACCAGAGCCCTGCTTTCTCCACGATGAACTGGTCCAGTTCCTTGCCGGTGATTCCCAGTTCACTGCAATCCAGCCATACGAGGTAGGTTCCTTCCGGCTCCACCAGATGGATCTGTGGAATCTTCTCCTGTAAAAACTCCCGTAAGAAATTCAGATTCTTAAGCAAATAAGTTCTTAACTGATCCAGCCACTCTTCTCCCGCACGGTAAGCTGCCTCGCAGGCTACTACGCCTAATGCATTTGGCTCATCATAGCCGGTCTTATCAATCTCCGTTTTAAATGCTTTCCGTAAGTTTTCATTCGGAATAAAAATATTGGAAATCTGCAATCCTGCCAGATTGAAAGTCTTGCTGGGTGCTGTACAGGTTATGGTAATCTCTGCAAAACGGGGATCTACGTTTGCAAACACAGTATGCTCATAACCGGGATATACAAAATCGTTGTGAATTTCATCACTTACCACGATTACATGATGACGCAGGCAGATTTCTCCTAGCTTCTGCAGTTCCTCTACTGTCCATACTCTTCCTACCGGATTATGAGGGTTGCACAGAATGAACATTTTCACATGTTCCTGCTCGATTTTTCTCTCAAAATCTTCATAATCGATATGGTAAGCCGGGCTCTTCTCCGGATCATAGACAAGCGTATTGTCTATTAATTTGCGGTCATTGTCACGAATGATATTAGTAAACGGATAGTATACCGGATTCTGAATCAGTACAGCATCTCCCGGATTGGTAAATGCCTTGACCGCTGCACCGAGAGCGAACACCACGCCCGGAGTCTTCACGATCCATTCCCGCTCCGTCTTCCAGTTGTGGTTCTTCTTCATCCAGTTCGTCACGGCATTGTAATAAGCATCCTTCGGCTGTGTATAGCCATAGATTCCATGTTCTACCGCAGCATGAAGACTCTTCGTGATCTCCTCGGATACCGGGAAATCCATATCCGCCACCCATAGAGGCAGTACGTCTGCAGGCTTTCCTCTCTCCACGGCAAAGTCATATTTCAGGCAATTAGTTCCCTTACGATTCGTAATCTTATCAAAATTGTATATGGTCATGCTAATTCTCTTACCTTTTCATAATCTACAGGACTTACTCCTGCGGCACCAGGCTGCACATTATAATTCATTTTATCAATCACACGGATTTACCGCATTCCATTGCGGCATTCTGCACAGCTGGATAAACTATTACGTATATCATCCGGAAACGCAGATCACGCAAATGCCTGCTCTAAGTCTGCCAGCAGGTCATTGATATTTTCAATACCTACAGACATTCTCAGAAGCTTCTCATCTACTCCCAAAGCTTCCCGTACCTCTACCGGTACATCTGCATGGGTCTGCTTCATCGGATAGGTCAGAAGGCTCTCCACACCTCCCAGGCTCTCCGCGAAACGGATCAGTTTCACGCTCTCCAAAATTTTAACAGCTTTCTCGGCAGAATTCAACCGGAAAGAAATCATTCCGCCGTATCCGCTGCACTGTCTGTCGATCAGTGCCTTATCCGGTCTGGAATCCAGTCCGACATAATATACTTTTTCCACTTCCGGTCTCTGTTCCAGCCAGTGTGCAATGGCAAGGGCATTTTTCTGATGCTGTTCCATACGAACTGCAAGGGTCTTGATACCTCTGAGCAACAGCCAGCTGTCAAACGGGGACAGACAGGCTCCTGTCGTCTTATAGATATTATTCAGCTGCTGATATAGGGCGTCATCCTTTACTACCAGGAAACCGGACAGTGTGTCGTTATGTCCCTCAAGATATTTCGTACCGCTGTGCACAACAATATCTGCGCCCAAGGTAAGCGGCTTCTGGAAATACGGGGATAAAAACGTATTATCTACGATCAGCAGGCAGCCATTCTCATGTGCCAACTCTGCGATTGCCTGAATATCGGCTACCTTCATCATAGGATTGGAGGGTGTCTCGAGATAAATTGCCTTCGTCTCCGGACGAATTGCTGCCTTTACAGTCTCTACATCTGAAGTATCCACACAATCTACCAAAATGCCGTTCTTATGGCTGATGGTATTCCACAGTCTCAACGTACCACCATACAGATCATCCGTAGCAATCAGATGATCTCCGGGAGAAAAAATCTCCATCAGTGCGGTGATTGCTGCCATACCGGTAGAAAACGCCAAAGCCTCCGTTCCCTGCTCTAATAACGCAACCGTCTTCTGTACTTCATCTCTGGTGGGATTGCTGCAACGGGAATAATCATATCCTGTACTCTGTCCCAGTCCCGGATGAGCATACGCCGCATTCTGATAGATGGGCATGCTGATGGCTCCAAACTGATCCTTTCTCTCATTACTTCCCTGGACACATATGGTCTCTGCTGCAAATGCCATCTTCTTCTCCTCCTATGCCTTTGTATAGTTTTTAAATTCTATTCCTCTATATTTCCTACTGTTCCAGTAGGTATAGTATATTTTTAGCATAGTAGGAACTAAAAGTCAATATCTTTTTACCAATAAAGCTTCATCTGTTTTTCTACTTCTTCCCTTGAAACATTTAATTTTTGACATCTATACAAAAACAGAGCTGTGGAAATTGGATATTTCTCACAACTCTGTCTTTTGTGCAATATTACTTTTCAAAAATTAATTCAGTTCAAAGAGTTCCTGGGCGCTGACGGTGATGCTGTCAGAGTTGCCGGGGGTAGCTTTGGTGCCGTTTTCAAACAAGGTATAGACACGAACGTACACTTTGGTTGTCTCGGCGTCGGATCTGATCATTCCGGAATTGCCATTGAACAGTCCCATCTCCGACAGGGGATAAGTCACTGTATAGGTCAGGTTGTTGCCTACCATATAATGACCGTTCTGAACAGCTGCGGCATTGCCGGAAGCGTCTTTTACGGAGGATACGTTCAAAGGAACAACTTTTTCTGCAATTCCGTCCACAGTCGTGGCATTCGCATCGGATCCTGCGGATTTGTAGAATTCTACACAGATCTGTGGGTTGCCGCTTAAGATATTGTCGTCTTCCGCTACGAACTTCACGCTGACCACATCTCCGGCATCGGTGGATCTGATATTGCCCTGATCTGCCGCCTTCAGGATCGTATTGTTCACGGGATCGCTGATTACGTAGATGGAGTTCAAATCATATCCCTTGTCATCCTTGAAGTTCACGCTGGGTGCCGTAATACCTGCATTGTATGCAGCGATGATTGTATTGACGAACAGCTTCATCTCCGCGCCGCTGTCCGGTTTGGAATGTCCCGCACCGGAGTAGGTGACATTTCTCATATTGTAAATATAATAGTTGTTCACCACATCATTTGGACAGATATTATAGATATTCGTAGGATACTTACTGTTATTATAAATATCCGACAGGCAATACCATACTACGATATCACTTTTACCGTCTCCGTCACGGTCCAGTTCCATGTTCGGCTGCAGCCACTGATAGTGGGTGGCACTTACTTTCAGACTCTTCTGCTCATCCTTGGAAATCAGATACGGATACTGGGTGATCTGTCCTTCGTTGACCTGTGTTGCCTTAAGTGCCAATTCAGAACCGGAATCCTTGCCATAGGTGCCTTTTAACATATAGCTCGGTTTATTCCATCCATCATCACTATAAGACTGCCTATACCCGGCATCATATAATAATGCATTATTTACCGGGAAATAAACACTGGTATAATTTCTGTTTGTTCTTAATGCTTCTAATGGATTCTTCAAAAATCGCACTACTGTGTACTTGGTGAGTCCTTCCAGCTGTCCAAGATTCTGAGTAGTGTTCGGTTCTTTAATTTCATCATATCCCATTCCGTTTAATGTATTCAGATAGTTCTGATACCTCTGTTTCATGGGTCCGTACGATGTTGAATCTATTATACTCTCATAATAATTTTTGAGTGCACCATAACGGTCCAATCCCACAGATGCCCGGATAGATCGGTTAATTTCATATCCCCAATACCAACCGTTTGTCTCCTGTGTCTGTGCCCAGTCATCATTCCAACTATTTTTTCTCCAGGTCAAAGCACTCTTCAGATCTCCGATATACGACGTTGTATCATGAGTAAACAGTACACTTTTTCCTGACTCAATGTAATCACACACTGCCTGCGCTACCGCCATATCTTTTTTGGAATCCGCAGGTGCCGCACCATTATTCCAGGCTATAACCTCTCCCTTATACTGATATCCAAAACGATAACTGTCCGAAAATCCAAGAATCAGCATATCATATTTCTGCATGTACGCCAGCGATTCCACATAGCATCTGTAAATATCCTCATCAGAAGTCTGATAATTTTGAATTTTTAATTCTTTTTCCAGTAATTCCGACACAGTGATACTATCTACCGTAACCTCCCAGTCTTTCAAACCACTGATATAACCGTAGAAGTCACTGTTACTATTCTTGAGATCCTCCTGCAGATTCCAGTTGTTATTTTTTTCCGACAACAGCTGCAATACCTTGATTGGTTTCTTTCCTGTCTGTTGAGGTACAGCCGTATAACCGGACTGTGCCGTACGTACCAACCGGTCCGCATTATCGTAAAATACCAGTTTCCAGGGAATTACTCCCACATAATCATCCGGCAGCTGTCGAATCACCTTATAGACATTTCCGGTCTGTAGCTCATAATGTGTCGTTTCGGAATCCGTGGATGGATCTACCTGTTGCCATTCCGAACCTTTGCGGAGATACACTTTCAAACCGGTCAGTTCTTCCGTAGCTCCGTTCGTCTGTCCTTCTACATAATCAGATCCCGCAAATCGACCGTCGGAATTCTTATCCACAAACAACTTACAATCATACGTGGTCGTCACCTGAGAGGCAGCTGCATCATTAGATAACGTGAAAATATATTGCAGCTGATACTTTCCATCAATTCTGCCCAAGTAACTCTGATTACTCTGCTCCTGCTTATTGCCGTAAGTCAAAGCTTCCGGATATGCAGTCTCTCCCAGCGTGGTTACCCAGTCTATCGACAGTTTGGACAGATTCAGGTAGTTACAGAAAGTATTCTGTCTCTCGGAAAGGGAAGAACCTAGACCGCTGCTATCCTGTAGCAGTTGGCTCTCTGCGTATACATTCTTCTGCCAGTACAAGTATTCTCCGTTAGCATCTTTGGAGGATACCATGAAATCTATAATCTGATAAAAATAAGAATTCTTATCCAGGGTATATGTCGATGCCACAGCTTGTCCGTCATTTGCAATACTCAGGAATTTATCGGCAATTACTACCGGGTATCCCGCCTGAACGAACTGTTTGAACTCTTTATATCTGGTGGAATTCATATCATTACCGGGACCACGATATACATTTGTACTATTATTGAGATCATTACCGTCATCATTAATTTTATGATTCAGCGAGGCATCTCGTAATCTATTCTGTGCATTACGGTCTTCTCCGGAATAGTCGTAATAATCTCCCACATGGGAATAGATCAGTCCGTTCATATGGCTGTCATTATATACCGTGTTCCCGGAAGAATCCGTATTCATGGCACCTACCTGTGCTCCCAGGTAGATCATGTCGTATTTTTCGTTCAGGTCTTCAATCTTACCGATGAACTCAGCGGAAGGCATCTGCGTAATATTCACTGTTCCTGTGTACGTGTCCTTCCTGCCCATGAACTCCTTCACACGGTCCGCCGTAAGCGTTGTCGCAGACGACGTACTGAAATCATAGCAGGGTTCCAGATCCAGTACCCGCACAGAAGACTTCACCGTCACTCTGTGCATGTACCAGTTCAGAATATATCTGGTGATGGAAGCTTTGGTAATGCTCTCGGTTAATTTCGTGGTCGTCCCGTTTTTCTCTGCCAGGAAATTCTCATACTGAATCTCTTCCAGCACTGCACGGTAAATCCATGCTCTGCCCGTATCATTCTGAATATCCGTCAGGTAGTCGCTTGCCACATAATCGGTAGTGCTGTTGTCGTATAAAAATACATTCTCCGTCAGGAATTCTTTCACACCGTTTCCAAGAGTCAGGGATGTGGCATTCTGTACGCCTGCCGCACTTGCAGCTGACTGGATAATGGTGTTTACCGCTGTGATATAAGCGGTATCCGTCAGAAACTTGGTCCAAAAGCCGTTACTACTTTCCTTCGCTATGTTTTGTGCAAGCTTTGTGCCGGTGTCGGATACTCTCAGCAAAGTCAGTGCCAGGTTGGTCATTTCTTTATTACCCGCATCACGGTTATCGGTATAAAAACTATAGTCCATGATGACGGGAACTCTGGAAGCATCCGAGCGCGTTCCCGCATTATCAATAATTCCAAAAGCTTTTTTCGCGATATATCTTGCTGCCGCTGCCCTTGCATCTTTGTTTACTGCGGAATCTATATTCGTATAGGTTCCCTTACCGGACAGATAGATCAGGTCCACCGAATCCAGATCCACACCATAATATGCCTCTACGTCGGGATTCGCCAGGTTCGCCAGTTCTTCCAGGGTCAGCGTCGTCACTTCGATCTTCAGCTGATCGATATCGCCGGAAGTATTAGAAGACGCATCGGTCTCATACCGGCTGTTGCCAGGCAGATTCAGCACTTCCTTCTTGAACCATTCTTTATTAAAGAAACCACCGTCATATGTTACAGTATCCAGCGCTTCTTTTGCGTCATCACCGATAAAATCATAACTGTTTGTCGGATCGTATCCAGCTTCGCCTTTGACATACGCCTGCACGCTGCCGCTGCTAGCCATCACGTATTTACCGTTATCATTCCTATGATAGGAATCAATCAGTTTATAATCTCCGTCAGAGGATAATTTCACCTTGGACACATAATATTCACCGGAAGCATTTTCCGCAAAATGGACAAAGTAACCATCTGCCGGATGATCCAGCTGATAGCTGCCGGTTCCGTCTGCCGCTTCCTTATAGATTGCCCACAAAGTAGGCGTAGTATTTGCCAGGTTCAAAATGTACAGATTCTTATCCGTATTCCCAGTATAGGTTACTACAGTGGATGTGCTATTACCTATATTCGTCTGATCCTCTGTCTTGGCTGCCGTTGTCTCCTGTACTGTGCTTACGATCTCATTTCCGGAGAAACTTTCCACGCTCAGCATAGTTAATTCATTGTCTTCATTGACTTCTTCAGATTCTGCTTCTGCGTCGTTTCCGGATACGGAATCTGCTGTCTGCTCCGGTGTCTCCGCATTGGTATCCTCTTCCTGATCTTCTGTCACTTCCGACGAGATTACGGAAGTGATCTCACCGCTCTGTGCTGTATAGCCAGCGGGTAGATCCTTGCCAAATACAATCTTACCAAGGTACGTATATACATCATCCGTACCCTTAGTATATACTTCCCGTCCGACATAAGTATCTGCCTTAAAATCTACGCTGTTGATTTTATTCATGCTGCCATCGGAACTGGTATCATAAGGAGTCAGCGCATATCTAGTCGCTGCAAGAGCTGTCTCTGTCGTATCCCCGATCGTCATTTCCAGGTTCTGTCCGCTAATACCGGACACTTTGGAAAATACAGGGGACACGCTTTTGTTATTCGCATTGGAAGTTCCGGAAACCTCGATTGCACCATATCTGTCATAGCGCTGTCCGGTATCCCCCTGCGTATACAACTGATACACCGGATCCGTCTGCACATAAGTGTACTGACCGTTATCCTCCGTATTTTTCACAAAAGAGCCGCGGATCTCCTCGGTACGGCTTCCGCCCTCACCGTATGCAGAGAAGCTGACCGGACCGTTGCTTCCCGCAAGATCCCCCAGACTGCTACTGCTGATACCAGCCATAGCAGATGATCGCTCCGATGCCGCCGGAAGCTCGGACAACTTACGTCCTGCGGACACCGGTTCCTCGCCACCGATCAGATAGCCGATGGAAGCATCTGATTTGGAAGGTACAATCTCCAAAATGTGAAAAGTGCCGTCCGCAGATGCCACGGTATCCTTCACCAGTTTTTCGATACCGGGCAGTGTCATCTCCTGCGCACTTACTTCCATAGAGCCATAGCTCTGGCAGACGCCGGCTGCCAAAGCTATGGTGAGGATTCCAGCTATATACTTTTTTACGTTGTGTTTCTTATTGTGTCTCATTTATTTTCCTTTTTGTAATACCATTAAGAAATTACGTTTAAATATATAATTCTCTCGCTCTTTATTCGCATCTACATTTATGCTGTCCATGAGTAACTTCAATTCTGTCTTTTTACTATCTCCGCCACGCTTCAGGGCATCGATCTCGCTCTGATGTTCCTTGGTATATTGTTCTGTATACTGTTTTACAATTGCCTGGTCTGCTTTCTTATCAGCTGTCGTTTTGTATGCATATACAGTAACAATAAGGTATTTATTGTTCTCGTTTCCGGTTACTCTATAGCCTACCCAGCTTCCGTTTGTCTCCCAGGGTGAAATCGTTCCGATCTCCGTGTCGTCTGCCAGAGCTTCATCTCCCTGAATAATGGCATCCATATCTACAACAAACGGTGCAATCAGTTTATTAGCATCATTTTCAATACCATACATATCCAGTCTCAGAGGCGGATCGTAATAATGAGGTACCTGTACTTTGTACACATGCTCATTGTTATTAAACAGGAATTCCACCTTAGGGACCAAAATAATGGTCTCTGCAATCAGATCCTTGCCATCCACCGACCATGCCTGCAGTTTCAAATGATAGTCCTTGTTCCAGTCTACGGTCTTCAGCGCCCACACTTCCGTGGAGCTTCCTGTATTTTCCGTCAGTAAGTAATTCTGTCCACCACCATTTTCTTCGCCATCATATGTTCCCTGGTATGCACCAAGACCAACCAAATAGGATTCTGTCACTTTTCCGTCCTGATTTACGAAAGTATTATCTAACTCAGCGGGCATATCCGCAAATTTCCACAGAACATCCTTCGGCTTATTATTTTCATCCGTATAATTCACAATAGAAACTTTAATTCTACCGTTTCGATTCAGGACGAAACCGTTCTGTCCCAGCTTATTCTTATCCGGATCATTTTCATCGATATCCGCAGAAATATAAGGTTTATCAGCGCTCTGTATCGTGTTCAGCGGAGGAATCACGATATCAATTCCCAAAATTACAGTCACATCTGCGGAAAGCTTTACTTTTGCTTCCACATATACAACCGTATTATTATTATTGCCGCATTCCAGTTCTGCCTTAAACTGTCTGCCGTCAGCATCTGTAATTCCCGTGATCTTATAAGTATGATTATAATCGTACGGTACTGACCACTCGATCTGCGGATAACCGTTCAGATAGTCCGCCCAGGATGGAAGGCATTCAATAATACCCTTGTATCCTACCTTCTGTGTACTGCCTTCTGTGAACTCATACATAAATAAGTCACTTGCGATCAGGGTTGCATCGTACTTTCCAATAATATTCGATTTTTCCAGTACTGTAACCATTGCCGTTGCTGTTACCGTTTTTCTCATGCTTACTGTACAGGTAACTGTCAGCACGGCAGTTCCGAGGGTCTCGTTCTCACCGACATGAAGTTCTCCCGTAGCAGTATTGATCCAGGTACCATTTAATGCAGAGCCGTCGGTCTTCTCCACTTTCCATTCTACGCCGCCATTTTTTACTTCGCTGGAAGAAGCCTCCAGTTCATAACTGAATGCAAAATCACTATTCTGCTCCACTGTGGCTGCTGTCGGATTAATGGTCAAAGAAATCCGTTCTATTACAGAGACTGTTGCCGTTGCCTTCAGTGTCGGATCAGCTACTGCAGTACAGGTTACAAGGAGTGCATTCTCACCCAGGTCCTCGTCTTCTTTTACGATTAAAGTTCCGTCCGCTTTGATGGTGCTCTTACATGCGGTTCCGTCCGCTTTTGTAACCTTCCATTCCACGCCCTGTGCTACTGCCTCTTCATCACCTGACAGCGAATATTCAAACTTCTGGGTGCCGCCCAGTGCAACCTCTGCATGCTCCGGCTTTATCACCAGTCCGGAAAGCCAGCTGTAATTAGCACCAGTCTCTCCCAGGTCATTTCTAAGCTTTATGGTCTCCGCGATATCATAGCTTCTGTCCTGGTAAGCGAAGGTCATATTCAGGATAACTTTCCGTTTGTCCTTCACCTGGCTTAAGTCCACGTTAAAGCTTGTGACATGTTCAGCCATGAGTGCCGGGGTTGCGGTGGTGGGATCTCCTACGACGAGGTTGCCGTCTGCATCCGTGGTATTTTTCACTTCATAAAGGTATACCTGGTTCGCTGTGTCATAATCCCCTGCTGCGGTTCCCTGCCAGCGGATCATATAGGTATTATCATTATTGACCAGCCGCAGTTCACTGACATGGGCTGTGGTGATCTCATTGCCGGCGGAATCTTTGGCAGTACTGCCATTCAAATCCACTGCAGCGCCCTGATGATCCGGGGTGAAGTTAATGTCCTTCTCCACATCAATGATCAGGTCGATCATCTGGTTCGCCGCAAGCTGTGCTTCTTCCTGCAGGGTCAGTTCCTTATTCCCTCTCAGGTAGGAATTGTTACCTGCGATGATGAATGCACCTACAGATCCTGCTACTATCGTCATGATTGCCAGGGATACGATCACTTCTACCAGTGTGAATCCTTTTTTTCCGATACGCATAGTCAACCTCCTTAGTTCTTCAGGATTTTGCCGGTTCTACCGACTGTTGTAATTGTTATCGTTCTTGTTCTGTCACTGTTACTGATTACAATTTTATCGCAATAATCTTTTATGTCACTTGGGGAATCCCCAACAGCACAGGTCTTCTCTTCAAAAGCTCCCGAAGCTCTGTTGAATACCAGGTGCAGTCCTTTTGATGTCGAAGCATACGGTAGTGTACCCTTTAGTTCTGACAAGCTGTATGGACCATCATTGTTTGCAAAATACACTTCAATTCTGATGGGATCCTTCCCCACGATTCTGTTCGTGACCATCGTTCCGCTCTGATAGATCTGTGCATGGTACTCGCCGGTGCTGCCATCCTGCATCAGCAGGAACTCCACCTGATTCTGTTCCTTCCCTAAAGTGAGCACCCTCGCCCTCTCTAAGGTCGATACGATCTCATCCGCACATTTTGCAGTTTTTCTGCCGGTGAGTGTCCCCACGGACAATCCCATGACGCCCACCACGATCGCCATGATGGCGACGACGATGATGAGCTCCACCAGGGAGAAGCCACCGTTTTTATTGTTTCTGCCAGTTCTCATATACGATCAGGTCTCCTAAGTTAATGTCGCTGTTCAAGTAAGTCTTGCTGTTATCCTGCAGATAGCCTTCGCCGCCGATCAGGAAATCCACCACATGATATTCCTTCTGACCACCACCGGAGGCTGTGATCTCCTTGGAATAAGTCAGTGCCCGAAGCACTGCTTCCTTGTCCGGTGTCACTTTCACATTTTGTCCCAACAGAATATCACCGCCTGCCAGGATCACACCGTTAAATTCCTTACCATCCTGTATCTTCACATCGCCCGTGGCGATAATGATACCGTTCTTAAAATCCGTATGTCCCGCTTCGGGATACGTGTAGTCACCGTATACGATGACTGCCTTGCAGTCCGGATAAGCTGCGCTTTCAAAATACTTCTCCGCCTCTCTGTCCAGTCCGGCTCCACGAACCACGCCGTCGAAACTTGTAACCTCAAAAGTATCCACCAGATTACTATAGACGTTGGCACTGTCTTCTTTTTCCGAAGGGGTCAGCTGCTCATAACCATCGATCAGCTTCTTGCAGAGTGCTTTGAATTTGGAATCATCCGCTGCCAGCTGCTGTTTGTAGCCGATGTTGCTCTGATCGCTACCCAGTGTGGCATTCTGCAGATTGCCGCTGTAGCTGCCTGTGGTCTGATCCTTGTCAAACATCACCACATTACCTGCCAGGTGCATGATATAGGCACCGGCACTCTGATTCCGGATCTTGATGCCATCGGTGTAGATGCTGGCATAAGCATCCATGGTGCTCTTATTTACCTTATAGTAATCCTGAAAATACCGGTTGGCAGCCTCTCTGCCCGCCTGGGTGGAGCTGTCAAAGGACACATAGTAATACACAATTGTGATCTTGCTGTTTAATCTCTTATAAAAAGTACGGACACCCTGATTATCGCTGCTTCCGTTCGTAATGAACTTCGTAATGCCATAGGAAGCCAGGCTGTTACCTCCAAGCATGCTGCTGGCAGCGTTAAAATCCACCGCAGTATTCCCCAGATTATCTGCCTGCTCCTTGGTCACGGGGTTAGAACCTCCCGCGATCAGATCAGCCGGTACCAGGTATGCCAGCTGATCGCTTTTCACAGCAATGGACTGTCCCATCAGGATATCCTTGCGGTCGGAGGCATTGCCATTGAGATTCCCGTCTGCCTCGGTGAGATTGTCCTGGGCGTTTTTCGTGGCAATGTAGGTATTGCCAGCCAGGGTCAGATTGATCAGCCCGCTCAAATCAATATCCGTGCCGGTACCGTTGACTACGATGGCACTGCCGTCGCCGTCCTCCCCGGTGCCGAATCCCACATACTGTCCGGAGTAATTCTCATCCACCAGGCTGCCTGCGGTAAAATTATTATTTGCGCCGTCTATGCGCAGATCTCCCGCTACATAGACATCATTTCCCTTAAAATTGATATTAGCACTGCCGGAATCCGTTGCACCGCCGTGCATGGTGATCTTCCCTGCCCAAAGTTCGCCATAGTTGTCGGATACTAAAGTTGCACCTTTTCCCAGGTACAGTTCCGTAGCCGCCACCATACGCTTATCGTCATTTTCATTATTCGTCGGCTCTTCCAGTGTCAGGGTCGCGTTTGCACTGTTGGCATCATCCTCATTGCCCACCAGTACTCTGTCGGCATAAAAGCTTCCTGCAATCTTCGCATCACTTAATTTACCGCTCTCCGCTACTACCTGGATATTATCCTGCGCCACCAGAGACATGCCGGTCAATGCCGGGAGACTTACTGCCTGTGCAAAGCTCATATCCGGCATTTTTACGCGGATATCCGTCTGGATCACAGAGACATAGCCGTTTTCATTGGTATAGGTCACCTTTAATTTCTGAAAAGATAATCCGTCCGTGAACAGGGTAAGCTGTCCCTTAGGCAGGTTGCTCACTGCATCACCGGAGCCGTTTGTACCCGTCATCTGCACGGTGCCGCCCACCATCTGGATCGTGTAGGAATTGACGCCGTCACTGGTCTGCAGTACCGTATTTTTCTGCACTTCCGGAGACAGACTGTCAAACAGTTTCTTCAGATCATAGTAATTCAGGCTGGCAGTATCACTGCACTGGTACGCCTTCTGCATGCTGCTTAAAAATGCATAGCGGAGCTTGCTCTCTTTCTCGGATACGGAAGTGTCGTCATAGTTCACCAGAATCTGTGTGTAAGCATCTCCCAGGGAAGCCGATACCTGCTCTTCCATGTGGACACGGATCTCATCCAGTACGGTCTCCGCCGAATAGAAATTGTCCTTTGCCTGCAGGTTAGTTGCCTTCATCTGATAGTTCAACAAGGACATATACATCAAAACACTGGCTAAAATGCCAATAAAGGCCATAGCTATGATCACAACGACCATTGCCGAGCCCTTATCGTCTGTCTGTTTCTGCAATTTGAAGTCTCTGCCACGTATCTTCATGGTTCTTACGCTTCCTTCCGGATTCTCCTCTTATTCCGTTACGGTTCCTGTCATGGTAATGATCGGACTGCCGTCTGCAATTCTTCCTTCCGCATAAACCTTCACTTCGATATCGTAAATACGGTCCTGCACTCTGGTAGGTGTCAGATTCGTCACCGACATGATCTGCTTCGCCAGTTCATAATTCAGACCTGTTCCGGCTCCTGCACCGGTCATGCTGGAATTCTCAAACACATATGCCGTAAGTCCGGCACTCTCATCCAGCAGATTCGTGCGAAGTGTTCCCGCGGATGTCTGTGTCGTGCCGGGGGTGGGCATCCATCCGGGCCATGCTTCTCTCAGTTCCAGAGAGATTCCGTATCGAAGACGCATGGAAGCATAATCTGTTCCGCAGATGTCCTGCACCATATCTTTTTTGTCCTGGGTGACTTCCTGTTCCACTACCAGGAAATTCGTCTCCACATCGTCCGGATTGTTGATTACGATCCGGTCTACGATCGCCTGTCTGCCGCCATCGTAATGAGCACTCTCTACCCGGGGCTGTACACAGACAATGATATTTGCCAGCCGGTTGCCAAGCTCACTTGCATCGTTCACCTGTGCGGCGCGGCTGCGCACGCTGTCTTCGTTGGAAAAAATCACGTAATCCGCTCCCGTCTGCGGATAGTCCGCAGATCTGCCCGTCGCCAGGACTGCCGGGTCACAATGGTACGTGGTGGATGCAGTCACCAGATAGACTTCCGTCTCTACCACATCTCCCGTTGCCAGAGTCACGTTGATTTTGCTGCTGTCAATATTGATTTCGGTCTTTCTTGTGGTTTTCTGAATGATATCCGCTGTATAAAGTCCACCGCCGAAATAGGAGTAGGCTTCCAGGGCACCGTCCGCCGCTTCGCTGTAGACGGCATTCAGATTGCCTGCCAGGTTACTGATATCCACCCGGTCCACACTGTTCACCGCGCTGTAGGCTGTGGGATCCACTTTCACCACCACATCATAGGTACCTGAGGTCGTGGAATCGTCCCGAAGCGTGTAGGTCCAGATTCCGGTGGTGTCATCCTTCACTGCGGTATTGGTAAATCCTGAGGGAGTATCACTTGTGTAAATATCGGACATCTCCTCTAAGGTATGTGCCTCGAACATTTCCATGACGTCCTCGGCAATCGCCGTGGCATGCATGGTGCTGCGGGACTTGGCATTCGTCCTGGCAGAGGTTACGAAGCTGTGCAGCAGGGGCACTACGATGATGGACAGGATCACGATGGCAATCAAAAGCTCCACCAGGGAAAAGCCTTCGTTATTCAGTTGTCTTTTCTTCGTGTGCTTCTGCATGTTATTACTCCATGTCTACTAATACGCTAATCATACCATTGCTTTGCCTGCAAGCAGTCACGCAATGTGTATGATTGCGAATATTATTAGTCCACGTTTCCGAATATCGTATCTACCCCCATCTCCATTCCGGGAATGTAAGGTTCGCTGTATACTTTATCGGTTCCTAATAAGTAGTAGGTGTTCAGATTCATGTTACCGGACAGTTTGCCGTCCGCATCGTTATAGCTGATGTTCACTCCCTGGATGCTCTGACGCTCCTGCTGGCTGTATATATAGCGAACCAGTCTTTTGAAATCATCATAGGTACATTCGATGCTGATTCCCAGGGGTACCTCATACATATGGGTGTCCGCATACACGGTTCCTTCTGTAGAGATGGGGCTGTTGGTGGTAACAGTGGTCGTATCGGTTCCGGATACAGCTGCATCCGCTGCCGCTGCTGCGGTGTCTGCCGGTGCATCCGCCGTTACTGCAGCCAGTGTGGAATTATCCGCAGCTGTCTGCTCATTGTACGCTACTTCTGCGATGGTGCCAAAGGAAATATTTGCGATATCCGTACGGGTCGCATCCTCCATATTTTTCACCATCATGATGCTGTCTTCCGGAAGAATATCTGCCGGGAAACGGTTCTCGAATCCGGTAATATAGGACTGCATTTTCTGCGTTGCGTCCATGTAGTCTGTCTTACGCTGGTCCAGTACTTCCAGAGTCGCCACCTGGGATCTTAAGGAAGTATTCTGACTCTCCAGTGCATCTGACATGTCATTAAATTGGGTATATACCAGAAAATAAGTTGCCACAGCAATGAGGACACCTATTACTGCGATCAAAAGCTGGATTTCACTCTTTTTTACTTTCATCTCTCATCCGCCTCCTACTGTGCTGTGGTGGTACCGACCGCATCTCCGGTCTCTTCGGTCTCATCCACCGGATCCGCATAGGTACCTGTAATGGAAAATGTCACTGCGGACTCTCCCAGTTCGTTTTTGCTGTCGGTAATATTACTGATCTGTACATCGGAGATGCTCTCCATGTTACGGATGTTCAAAATCGTTCTTGCCGCTGCTTCCTTGCCGGTCACGGTGACGGACATGCTGATGCCCTCCAGATCGGAACTGAAGCTGTTGGTGTAAAAACTGGACGGCAGAATCTGTTCCAGTTCATTGATGAAGTTCACCAGATTCTCGTTGGGATTCTCGGTGTACTCATACAGATATTTGTATTTATCATACTGTGCCGCTGCGGTCAGATATTCGTTATACACAGCCTGTGCCGGCTGCAGTTCCTGCACTCGCGCCTGCAATGCTGCGTTCTCCGCCAGATTGCCGAAATAGCCGCTGACAGAGGTCGCTGCCATAGCTCCGGAAAGGATGATTCCAAGGATCAGTACTGCTACGCTGACGAAGGTGTAGTTCGTGCCGCTGACTACAGTCAGTCCCTTGGACTTCTGCGTACTCTTGTCGATCAATCCTACGGGAGCCAGCACTGCACCCAGACAGGAAATATAAGCTGCGGGTCTGGTGGAACGGATGGCCTTGCTCATGCCGATTTTGTCATCCATCTCGGACAGGGTATGTACCTTACGCTCCAGGCAGTTGGTGAACAGCTTGCTCATGCCGCTGAAGCTGCCGCCGAGACCGGTAACGTAGGTCTTCTCAATGGGATTTTCGCTGTTTCTGGAATCATAGAAATCAATGACACGGCTGACGCCGACGATCAGAGGCTCCAGGGAAGCGGTGATTTTCTGTCTTGCCGTGGTAATTTCAATATTGCCGGCATCTTCGTCTTCCCAGCGTCCGGCATTTTCTTCCCAGAGCTTATCTCCCTGATGTAACACTCTGTTCAGGCAGGTCTTTTTCTGGAAACGTTCCACAGCACTGATGGGATCGGTGACCGCATACGCTCCGGAGCTGATCATGGTCTCGATGGCATCCTGCACACCGTAAGCCACAGTTCTCTGTAACAGCACCTTGCCGGAGGAAAGTACGGTCACGATGGTGCTGTTCTCATCGATTTTGATGACCATGGTAACTTTTTCAGACTTCTCATCCCGGAGAATCTGATATAAGCTGTTACTGCTGTAGTCGAAGCACTCGATCTCCCATCCGCACATCTGTGCCAGCTGATAATAGCTGTCAAGCAATGCCTTGGGAACCGCCAGTGCCATGACACGGAGCTTGCCGTTCTCGGTCAGCCCGCCTGCCATATAATAGCCGATCTCATACTGGGTCAGATCCACCGGGAAATAATCGTTCGCATTGGTCTTCACCAGTGCCTCGATCTTATTCGCCTTAACATTGGGAATCTGTACCTCACGGCTTGCCACTCTGGTAGAAGAAATAGTGAAGATTACTTTCTTCGTGCGGATGCCGTTTGCACCCAGCGCATTTACCAGATGGTCTGCATACTCCTGGGTGGGCTGCAGCATGCCATCAACTACGATGCCTTCCTGCGTCTCCACTGTCAATACCTTGTAGACCTTGGGCTTTTTCACCTTATAGTCTATCTCGCAGATCTTCGTAAAAGAGTTCCCAATCTCAATACTCAATACGCGATTGTTCATTGCCATGCTTATACCCTTCCTCTTACCAAATTTATCGTATTTCGGAGCAAATCCTGCCCCAAAGAACTTTCTTAATTCACATTAGATTTGCTTTTGCTTTATCAGATCGCAGTATCAGGCGTATCAGTGATACAGCCCGAGATACCATTGTAAGAATTCATTCCCCCAAAGGACGGCAACTACCACCCCTGCGGAGAGATACGGTCCCATGGCGAGGACATGTCCTTCACCGCTTACTTTCATACGGATCAGATGGATCACGGAACCGATGATACATCCCAGTAAAAAAGCGAAAATAATCAATTTCCAGCCGAGCAGCAGTCCGCAGACCGCCATCAGCTTCACATCACCGCCGCCGATGGCTCTGCCGCCGGTAACATAATACAATAAAAGCAAAAATACACTGACACACAGAAAGCCGATCAGGAAATCCAGCCACTGTGTATAGTGGAAGGCTCCATGGATCAGCCCCAGTGCCAGTATAAATAAGTTAAATCCCACAGGGATCTCATATGTTCTGAAATCAATCACACTTAAAGCAAGAAGTGCACTAAACAACAAGCAGTAGACTAGGGAATCCACGCTCATCCCATATTTCCAGAATAC
>DJEP01000038.1 GCA_002431915.1 Lachnospiraceae bacterium UBA5895
AAAGTGACCTATGAGTATAACTATAAACATTGTAACTGCTGTGGGTATGAGACGGCAGAAAATTTTGAGTATTGCCCGAAGTGTGGGAAAAAATTTTAATAAAAAGAGACTATTCGTCTTCCAACTCGAATAGTCTCTATCAGTTTATGTAGACTCTAACATTATATTTTCTCGTTTGTAAAGTATTTTTTATTTTTCAACAATCGTTTCCAGTCTTTATCATCTATTTTCATGAAAGTAATAATAGAATTCTTATAATCAATATAATCCGGGAACTCTACGATATCCGGGAAAAAAGCGGAAAAGTAGATTTTACGATCGAGTCGAGTAATAATGTGCATGTGGAAATCCTCATAGAATGAAAAGAAACAGGGTGACGGTGATAATATATTTGAAAATGTAAGAATGAAAAGAAAGAACGAATAGCAAAAAATCGAGAACTTTCCGTTCTCGATTTTAATAGCGAGAGGGGGATTCGAACCCTCGACACTGCGGGTATGAACCGCATGCTCTAGCCAACTGAGCTATCTCGCCATATGACCAACCGAAGTTGGAATGGAACCTATAGGGCTCGAACCTATGACCCTCTGCTTGTAAGGCAGATGCTCTCCCAGCTGAGCTAAGATTCCATTGTAGCCGCTCTCGCAACCGACTTGTTCAGTATACAATGGGCGGCTTACTTTGTCAACACGTTTTTTGATATTTTTGTAAAAATTTTGTATGCAATTAAAACAATAGCCGGTTATTGCAGGCGGATATATCCCTTTTGGGAGGAACCATTATATTTATATTCCAGATCCACAGACTCGGTAACCGTCGGAATCTGGTAATAGATCCGGAAATTCAGGGTCGCTCCCGGCCACAGGTCAGGGGGATTTGAATATCCCAGTGTAAAGACCGGATTCTGATCCAGGTCGTAATCCGCCATGGAAAATAAATAGTTCACGTAACATTTCAGATCACTCCGATGTACCTCATGATGGCTGGAGGAATAGTTGGTATAAGTGACATCCACCATGAGATATTTCCAGCCGTCCTCCGGGATCATAGAACTATAAGGAGCCGTGTAGTCAGTAAAATCCATATCGTAATCGTTCAGGGTGATCAGCAGTGCACCGGTGTCAAAGGTATCTCCGGGGGAAGCAATGGGGAGTCCGGAAAGCGCTTTTTCTGCCCCAGAGCGGTTTTCGTTATAACTTATAAAAGCATCGGTCAGGGCAGTCGCATGGTAAGGGTTGGAGAAGTAGGTGTTTGCCAGCATGAGCGCGACCAAAATATGTATCGGAATGGTACACAGAGCCAACACGGAGCAAGAATGATCATAATTGATACTTTTCTTCCGCAGGTCGGTGACAGCCAGGAAAAGCCCCACGGGAAGGGTACAGAAAAGAATGGAAAAAATGAGGGCAGCAGTACTGAGGGAACTGTGTGCCTTCGGAGTATAGTCTTTGTTTCTGGGATCCATGGGAATAGTACAACAAGCCATATCTGATTACCACCTTCCTGATCAGAGCTCAATGACAAGATTACAGAGCTTTTTTCACACTGATTGCTTTCATAGGGCACATTTCCTGACAACAGAAGCAGGAGATGCAGCCCTTTCTCTTAAACTTCGCCTTGCGGTTTTCGATTTTGATCACATGTGCCGGACAGCTTTCCGCACATTTTCCGCATCCCACGCATTTCTCCGGTGTCAGCTGCGGATAGGATTTTAACAGTCGGGAAGCCACGAACATGAAGGGCTTGCGTAAAAATTTCGGCACGCCGTTGGTAAAATCTAATTTTATGGTATCCGGCTTCTGAAAGGGAGATAACCCCTCCGGAACCGGATCTCCTACAAGCGTCAGCTCCTTAGGATGAGCAAGACCTTTTTCCAGTGCCTGACGCAGCATGACGATCTCTGTGGGCTCTAATCCCATGAGTTTGGCGGCGAAGCAGTCCTGGGTGTAGAAATCTTTTGCCGCCAGCAGCATATGCAAAGGATGTGAGGTGCCGCCGGTAGGACCGTTGCCTTCCATGGCATCGATGGCGTCAATGACGGTAAGTCCCGGAACCACAGTCTGAGCCAGCTCTAAGAGCATGTTGGAGAAATCTTCGATCTCCGGCCAGCGGTAGTGCATCTGGGGCTTTTCCAGACCGGGGATGGTGCCGAAGAGATTCTTGATGCCACCGGAATAGCCGGTCATGGCATGGGTCTTCAGCTTACAGATATTAATGATATAATCGGCTTCCACGATAGGAGTGATCAGGTGGAAACTGTGATTTTTAAATCCTGTCGGACAATTCACGGTCTGTGCGGAAAAGTCCATGTTGAGTTCAGCACCTTCGCCCAGAGTATCCATGCCACATACGTGATATACGTGTTTCATGGCTTCGGCATTGTAGAGACCGCCGGAACTTTCCGCAATGGTGATGTGCTGCATGCCCTGCTCTCGTAGCCACCTGATCACTGCTTTTACGACCAGAGGGTGGGTCGTGGCGGGAAAATCCGGGGATTTCGCCATGACGAGATTTGGCTTGATGACGATCTTCATCTCCGGGCGCAAGTCTGCGGCGATGTTCAAAGCCTCCATACTTTTGCAGATGGCGGGATAAATCAGTTCTTCTTTGTATTCCGGTACGATGTGTAATGTCTGTATCATAATGACCTCTAAAGTGGTTTATTTTCTATATAGTACATGAATTTACTTGTTTTTTCAATGCTTCCGTGCTATACTACGGAATGTTGTTGAGATTTGATGGAAGAAATCAGAAGCGCATCGCAATGATTTCTTTTTTTGTGCAACAATTCAGAACCAAGGTGATTTTCATAAAGGTGCGTGCTGAGCAAAAGGAAAGCATCGAAGATGCGATTTTGCGAATGCGGTTCTGAATATTGTCACAATTTTGATTAAAGGAGTATTTTGTGAGTTATTTTTTAGAGAATGAAGAAGTGAAGGAAGCAGTAGAAGAAGTAAAGGAGCAGGACGGTATCGCATCGATTGAGCCGCTGTTGGATAATCGTATTGTCCGTGCGATTCGTGAGATGGGTTTTGAGAAGCTGTCTCCGATCCAGGAACAGGCGATCCCCTATTTATTGCAGGGAGAGGATATCATCGGGCAGGCGCAGACCGGAACGGGCAAGACCGCAGCGTTCGGAATCCCGGCAATCCAGCACATCAATCCGGATGTGAAAAAGTTACAGACCATTATCTTATGCCCCACCAGAGAACTGGCGATCCAGGCAGCGGAAGAGCTGCGGAAAATCGCCAAATACATGCACGGCATCAAGGTGCTGCCGGTCTACGGCGGACAGGATATCAGCCGTCAGATCGCGGGACTGCGGGGGGTGCAGATCATCGTCGGAACTCCGGGACGTGTCATGGACCACATGCGCAGACATACCATCAAGCTGGATCTGGTGAATATGGTGGTACTGGATGAAGCGGATGAGATGCTGAACATGGGCTTCCGTGAGGATATGGAGCTGATTCTTGGTCAGATCCCCGGAGAGCATCAGACGGCACTTTTCTCCGCAACCATGCCGAAGCCGATTTTGGAGATCACAGACCGCTTCCAGAACGATGCGAAGTTAGTAAAGGTAGCAGCGCAGGAGCTGACCATTCCACTGGTGTCCCAGAAGTTTTACCGTGTGAAAAATCAGGACAAGGACGCTGCCTGCGTAAGACTGTTAGAGTATTATCAGCCGAAGCTGACCCTGATCTTCTGCAATACGAAGAAAAAGGTGGATGAACTGTCAGATCTGTTAAAGGAGCAGGGATTCCAGGCGGAAGGACTGCATGGAGACCTGTCCCAGGCGCAGCGTGACGCGGTCATGAAGCGTTTCCGCAACGGCGGAACCAGTATCCTGATCGCTACGGATGTGGCAGCCAGAGGTATCGATGTGGATGATGTGGAAGCTGTCATCAATTATGACATTCCCCAGGATATCGAGTATTATGTGCATCGTATCGGCAGAACCGGCCGCGCCGGCAGAAAGGGCAGATCCTTCACGTTTGCCAACAGCAGGGAGATCTACAAGATCCGCGAGATCGAGCGAGTATGCCATACCACCATCACGGAGAAAAAACTTCCCGGAGCTGCGAAGGTGCTGAAGGCGAAAGCGGATAAGTACCTGAACAAGGCGTGGGAACTGCATGAGCACGAAGATATCGAGCTGATGAAGAGCTTTTTACAGCGGAAAATGGAAGAGGAAGGCTGCGATGCACTGGAGCTGGCAGCAGCCATGCTGAAATACCAGGTCGGTGACAAGGGCGAGGAGATCACGGCAGACGACTACGTACAGCGTCGAGGACGTTTCGGAGAGAAGGGACGCTTCGGCGGAAAAGACGGCGAAAAACGAGGCTTTAGCAGAGGCGACGGCAGACGGAAAGGTAGCCGTGAAGACGGGGAACGCAGAAGATTCGGTCGTGGTGACAGAGACCGCAGAGAGGATAGCAGCACCGGTTCCGGCGAGGGCAGAAGACGCCGCAGAAGCGACAGTCGCGAAGACGGAAGAAAATGGAACGACCGTGACAGGAAAAACGCAGACCGTAAACCCTCCGCAGAGAGAGCAGAGCGAGAAGCAAAAAAGAGAAAGAAGCGGGAAGAGCCGGGCATCGGCAACAGCTTCCCCAGGAAAAAGAGATCTTAATTTAATTGAGGATTTTTATAGATTTGCCGCAAAAGCCGCAGTTGTGCTTTTGCGGCAAATCGTGTATAGTTAGGGAAGAATGCATAGGCAATAACAGAAAGGTCTGCGGTATGAAAACACTGAAAAAACAGATACCATATATTTTGCTGGGAGCGTCACTTCTGCTCCTGCTGGGGTTAAATATCATCAGTCAGGATCACTGGCTGGATTCCGATATGGCGGCGGAGATGATCTTTTCCAAGATTCTTGCGGGAGAGCACCATCTCATTTCCACGACGAACTGGTATTACTCCACGGAGTTCCGTGTGTTGTATACACAGCTGATCATGGGACCGCTGTTCCGGATCTGCAATAACTGGCACGTGATCCGTACGATCACGAATCTGGTGTTTTACGGGCTGATGCTGGCTTCCTATTATTATTTTATGAAGCCGTTAAAAGTATCCCGCGGACTTACGGTGTTAAGTTCCTGCCTGTTGCTGTTGCCTTTTTCCGAGACCATGATGACACACATGCAGATGGGCAATACCTATATGTCCCATGTGATTTTAGTATTATGGTTCTTCGGCATGTATCTGCGGCTGTGTGACGGATCGTACAGTGCAAAACGCAAGGTCAGCCTGTGGATCTTCTATGTGCTGCTGGCGATCGTCTGTGGAATGTCCGGTGTGCGTTACCTGCTGGCATTGCAGTGCCCACTGGTGCTGACTTCTTTTTTCTATCTGTTGGGCGGAGAAGAATTCCGGACTTTCCGTGGGGAGATGACAAAGGAGCATTTCCACGCTCTGCTTCCTACGGACAGAATGCGGTATTTCTTCTACAGTCTGGTGGGAGCATTTTTTGCGGTAGCGGGCTATGGCATCAATGTAGTTTTCATCAGCCACAAATACGTATTCCAGACTTATGGCGCTACGAATTTCATCGCACTGTATCACGGTGTATTATTCGACCGGATCCAGAATGCGGTGGGGTGTCTTTTGATGCTTTTTGGCTATATTCCGGATAAGGGCTTTTTATCCCTGCGGGGTGTTGTGACCATGGCGGCTTTCGTGATGCTGGGCATCTGCGGATATGTTACGGTAAAAAGCGGGAAAATACAGCGCGTCACGGGATTTCGCAGCCTGATTACACTGTTTTTGAAGGTCAGCTTCCTAGTGAATTTGTTTGTGTTTATTTTCACCACCAGTACCATGGTGCCCCGGTATTATATTACGATTTTTATTTTCGTGCTTCCGGTATTGTGTTTTTATCTGGAAGAGGAGAAAATGCCCTTTGACCGCCTGGCGGTGACGGCACTGCTGACGATCTGCCTGATCCTCGGAACCGGGAAGACGGTGATGTCTTTCCTGACGGTGGACAAGAACGAGACGAAGCGTCCTGTGGCGGAGTTCCTTGCGGAGAACGGGTATGACTTCGGTTTCGCTACTTATAATAATGCTAACATTATCACGGAGCTTACGAACGGCAAAGTGGAGATCGGCAACATCGGAGATCCCGAGCACCTGGAGTATTTCAAGTGGTCTTCTCCCATGAAATATTATGAGGAGGGGTATCATGCTGGGGAGACGTTCCTGCTCCTGACGGCGGAAGAGTGCGCAGAATATGCAAAGGCACCGGCATTAAAGCAGGGCGAAAAGGTATATGAGGACGGCAGTTATACTGTCTATGTATTCGACAGCACAGAGGATCTGATGAATTGTGCTGTGGCGAGAAAATAATGACAGAGATTTAGTGGTATATTGCAGACGATACCGGCACCCGACGCCGACTGTACCTGGTCAGAAAGGCTCAGGGGATAACGTCTGCGGAAAGGTTGTAACTATGAGAATCGGAATGGGATATGATGTACACCGTCTGGTGGAGGGAAGAGACCTCATCATCGGCGGCGTGAAAATACCTTATGAAAAGGGACTTCTGGGACATTCGGATGCGGATGTCCTGCTCCATGCGATCATGGATGCACTGCTGGGAGCAGCGGCGCTGGGAGATATCGGGAAACATTTCCCGGATACGGATCCCGCGTACAAGGGCATTTCTTCCATAAAATTATTGGAAAAAGTGGGCGAACTGCTGGAAGAGAATCACGTGTTTATCGAAAATATTGATGCAACGATCATTGCGCAGGCACCGAAGATGCGTCCCCACATTGACACCATGCGAGAAAATATCGCAAAGGCTCTGTTGATCGATATCGGACAGGTCAATGTGAAAGCTACCACCGAGGAAGGACTGGGATTCACCGGCAGCGGAGAAGGAATTTCTTCTCAGGCGATCTGTCTGGTGACCACACCTTTTGATCTCACAGCACAGGCGGTGCAGGGCGGCTGCGGAAGCTGCGGCGGATGCCCGAAGAGCCGATAATTTCAGAAAAATAACAACTTGACAAATAGGTCGATAAGATATAGACTTTAATTAGAAAAAGGTCTGTATACTATCGACCTTTTATGATATGGGAAAATGAAATAAACAAGAAGGATACAAGGAGGAACGGAAATGTATCAGATGACGGAGACGGAATATAAATTTGCAGAGCTGATCTGGGAGGAGGAACCCATCGGTTCCGGAGAACTGGTAAAACAGTGTGCGGAGAAGTTCGGCTGGAAGAAATCCACCACCTATACGTTTATCAAAAAGCTGTGTGAGAACGGTATTTTCAAAAAGGAGAATGCCATCGTATCTTCAGTTCTGAACAAAGAGGAATATCACAGAGCCCAGGGGGAGGCTTTCGTGGAGAAGGCTTACGGCGGCTCGCTTCCGAAGATGATCGCTGCATTTATCCAGAGCAAGAAGCTCAGCGCAGCGCAGATCGCAGAGATCGAAGCCATGATTGAGGATTATAAGGGGTAGGGGTTGACAAAACCCGCATTTTTGCATATCTTATTTAGTAGGAATTATCATATATTCAGTAAAGGCATGGAGCAGGAAAAGTACTTTTCGGTGGGACGCCAGAGAGAAGCCGCAGATAGCTGGGAGCGGTTTTCGCCTGAGGAAAAGGAAGTGCGCCTGTGAGCTGATCCGGGGAACAGACATAAGTATCCGGATCCGGTAAGCACCCGTTATGTGCATGACGTAGAACGCCAGGTGCTATACACCGGGCGTAGAATGTCAGAGTGAAGGGCATTGCCCCTTAAGTAGAGTGGAACCGCGGATAAATTCGTCTCTAAGAGAAGAGTTTGTTCGCGGTATTTTTTGAGTCTGAATAGTCGAAGTATATTTTAGAGGTGAGAACATGGGCATCATCAAAAATTTAAAAGAAGAAGTCCGCATTATCAGGGAACGTGATCCGGCGATCCATTCCTCCATGGAGGTTCTGCTGTATCCCAGTTTCAAGGTCATGATCCATTACCGCCTGGCACATAAGCTGTACCTGAGCGGACATTATTTTTGGGCGAGATATATCTCCCAGCGCGGTGTGCGCAAGACCGGTATCGAGATCCATCCCGGAGCACAGATCGGCAAGGGATTTTTCATTGATCACGGTAACGGTGTCATCATCGGTGAGACCACCATCATCGGCGATAATGTGACGCTGTATCAGGGCGTGACCCTGGGAGGTACCGGTAAGGAGCACGGCAAACGTCACCCCACCATCGGCAACAACGTTATGATCAGTGCAGGAGCGAAAGTCCTGGGATCCTTTACCATCGGGGATAATTCCAAGATCGGTGCCGGAAGCGTAGTCCTGAGCGAAGTGCCGCCCGGATCCACGGTAGTGGGTGTGCCGGGACGCGTGGTGAAGCGTAATAACGCAAGCCTCCCCCAGGAGACCATGAACCAGACGGATCTCCCCGATCCGGTACGGGAGGACATCACGGTATTGCAGCGTGAGAATTCCGAACTGACCAACCGGGTACTGGAAATGGAAGATGAATTAAAGCAGCTGCGCAGGCTGGTGGTAATGAGTGAAGGAGCCGAAGCACAGATGAAAAAAGAAGATCAGAATTAAAACAGAATTAGAATCAGAAAGGATAAATTATGAGCATTCAAATCTACAACACCTTAAGCAAGAGAAAAGAAGAATTTAAGCCCTTAGAGCCCGGCAAGGTAAAAATGTATGTCTGCGGACCTACCGTATACAACCTGATCCACATCGGCAATGCCCGCCCTATGATCGTATTCGATACCGTGCGTCGTTACATGGAGTACAAGGGTTACGAAGTGAATTATGTATCCAACTTCACGGACGTGGATGACAAGATCATCAAAAAAGCCAATGAAGAGGGCGTGGATCCCAGCGTGATCTCCGAGCGTTATATTGCAGAGTGCAAAAAGGACATGGAAGGGATGAATATCAAACCCGCCACCAAAAATCCCAAGGCTACCGAGGAGATCGGCGGCATGCTGGATATGATCCAGACGCTGATCCATAAGGGGCATGCATATGTCGCAGCGGACGGTACCGTATATTTCCGAACCAGAAGCTTCAAGGACTACGGCAAACTGTCCCACAAGAATCTGGATGACCTCCAGGGTGGCAATCGTTCTCTGTTAGTATCCGGTGAGGATCAGAAGGAAGATCCCCTGGATTTCGTACTGTGGAAGCCGAAAAAAGAAGGCGAGCCTTACTGGGATTCCTGCTGGTGTCAGGGACGCCCCGGCTGGCACATTGAGTGTTCTGTTATGAGCAAGCGTTATCTCGGTGATGAGATTGATATTCATGCCGGTGGCGAAGATCTGATCTTCCCTCATCATGAGAATGAGATTGCACAGTCCGAGGCAGCCAATGACAAGCCTTTTGCAAAATACTGGATGCACAACGCCTTCCTGAACATTGACAACCGCAAGATGTCCAAGTCTCTGGGCAACTTCTTTACTGTCCGGGAGATCTCCGAAAAGTATGATCTTCAGGTGCTCCGTTTCTTCATGCTGTCCGCACATTACAGAAGCCCGCTGAATTTCAGCGCCGATTTAATGGAGGCTGCGAAGAACGGCTATGAGAGAATTGTTACCAGCGTGGACAATCTGAAGTTTTTGCTGGAAAAGGCAGCAGATACCGAAATGACCGAGGAAGAGAAGAAATTACTTACCGAGGCGCAGGGCTTTGAGACCAAATTCGACGAAGCCATGGACGATGATTTCAACACTGCCGATGCACTGGCAGCCATTTTTGAACTGGTAAAATTCGTCAACTCCAATGCAAACGCTGAGAGCAGCAAGGCATTCCTGGAAGCATTGAAGCAGGAGATCGTGACCCTGTCCGATATCTGCGGACTGATCGTAGACAAGAAAGCAGAAATGTTAGACAGCGATATCGAGGCACTGATCGAGGAACGTCAGGCAGCCAGAAAGGCGAAGAACTTCGCAAGAGCTGACGAGATCCGTGATGAATTGTTAGCCAAGGGCATCGTGCTGGAAGATACCAGAGAGGGTGTAAAATGGAAGAGAGCATAACCCTCCTTACGAAAATAAAGGAAGCATTTGCCTGTGAGGGGCAGGATGTCCGGGCATATTCTCCGCTGACATTAGCCTACATCGGAGACGGGATCTATGAACTGGTGATCCGCAGTGTGGTGGTGGAGAGAGCCAACCGTTCTGTCAATGATCTGCATAAAAAGACGACGCGCTACGTGAAAGCACCGGCACAGTCCGCCATGATCGAGGCGCTGCTTCCGGAGTTGACAGAGGACGAGGAAGCGGTGTACCGCAGAGGACGCAATGCCAAATCCTGCACCACGGCGAAAAATGCTTCCGTGGCAGACTACCGCAGAGCCACCGGATTTGAGACGCTGATGGGGTATCTGTACCTGACGGGACAGACGGACCGTATGCTGCAGTTGATCAAAGACGGCATTCGTCTGGCAGGAATGGAACTGTGACGGAACAGTTCCGGAGGAAACCTGTGAGAACGCCTTTGACTGCCGCAGGAGCGGTATATTTTCACAATAGAAAGGACAAGCATGGGATATCAGGAATTTACCATAGAGGGCAGAAATGCTGTAATCGAGGCCTATCGTTCGGGCAAACCCATTGACAAGCTGTTCATTCTGGACGGCTGTCAGGACGGTCCGATGATGACCATTAAGAGAGAAGCAAAAAAACATGACACATTAGTAAAATACGTGACCAAGGAGTGCCTGGATCAGTTATCCGAGACCGGAAAACATCAGGGCGTCATCGCCTATGCAGCGGCTTATGAGTACGCAGAGGTGGACGACATCCTGGAAGCAGCGAAGAAAAAGGGCGAGCCGCCTTTTATTTTCCTGCTGGATAATATCGAGGATCCCCATAACCTGGGCGCTATTATCCGTACCGCCAATCTGGCAGGTGCCCATGGTGTCATCATCCCGAAGAACCGTGCAGCCGGACTGACCGCTACGGTAGCAAGAACTTCCGCCGGAGCACTGAACTATACACCGGTGGCAAAGGTGACGAACCTGGCGAAGACCATCGAAGACCTGAAAAAGGAAGGTCTGTGGTTCGTGTGTGCGGATATGGGCGGCACGACCATGTATGATCTGGATCTGAAGGGCCCGATCGGTCTGGTCATCGGCAACGAGGGCGAGGGCGTGGGACGTCTGGTGAAGGAAAAATGCGATATGGTGGCATCCATTCCCATGAAGGGAGATATTGATTCCCTCAATGCTTCCGTGGCAGCGGGCGTACTGGCTTATGAGATCGTACGTCAGAGACTGCAGGCATAGGAGAATTATAAGGGGAAGACATGACAGAGCATTTCAAGTATGAAGATATGACAGATGAGGAACTCATCGACCAGCTGCGGGAAGGCGACAGGCAGGTGATGGACTACATCTGTAACAAGTATAAAAACCTGGTGCGCAGCAAGGCAAAATCCATGTATATCCTGGGCGGTGACAGCGAGGATCTGATCCAGGAGGGGATGATCGGGCTGTTCAAGGCAGTGCGGGATTATGACTGCGGCAGAGATGCCAGCTTTTACACTTTTGCGGATCTGTGCATCAGCAGACAGATGTATACGGCGGTGCAGGCATCCAAACGTCTGAAGCATACCCCATTAAATACCTATGTCTCTCTGGACAGTCATGGACGGACAGAAGAGGACAGGGATCTGGAGACACAGACACTGGCGGAACTTCTGGCAGATAAGACCGGCAGGAATCCCGAGGAACTGTTCCTGGATAAGGAGCGGGTAGCTTATTTGGAGAAAAAGATCGCCACAGAGCTGAGTGAGCTGGAACATCAGGTACTGGACCTCTATATTACGGGAATGAGTTACACGCAGATCGCGAAGGTACTCAGGAGGAGTGAGAAGGCAACAGAAAATGCGCTGACCCGGGCAAAGCAGAAAATCCGCGGTTTTCTAAGCAGTGAATCGCAATTTTAGATTTATTTAATGGATTTTTGTGATCGATTAGTGGTAACATACTACACAGATGTTTACTTAGGAAAGGCGCAGAAGCATTATGGAAAAATTCAGTGTAAAAAAGCCGTTTACAATTCTGGTGATGGTAGTCGCTATCATTATACTGGGATTTGTAAGCTTATCGGGAATGACAACGGATCTTCTGCCGGAGATGAGTCTGCCGTACTTACTGGTGATCACGACTTATCCGGGAGCGAGTCCGGAGAAAGTGGAGTCCAGTGTGTGCGAACCTATGGAAAGCGCATTGGGCTCCATTTCCGGTGTAAAGAATGTATATAGTATGTCCTACGAAAATTACGGAATCGTAGAGCTGGAATTCGCGGACGGAACAGATATGGATTCCGCCATGGTAAAAGTATCCAGTTCGCTGGACAGTGTGAAATCGGCGCTGCCGGATGAATGCGGCTCGCCGAATATCATGGAGATCAGCATGGATATGATGGCTTCCGTATATCTGGCGGCATCTTACGATGGCAAGGATATTCAGGAGACCTCGCGGTTCGTAGAGGATACTCTGATTCCCTATCTGGAGCGCCAGGAAGGTGTGACCAGTATCTCCGATATCGGAATTGTGGAGAACACGATCTCCGTAGATCTGAACCAGGACAAGATCGATGTATTAAATGAGAAAATACTGGCGAAGACCAATGATGCCTTTGCGGATGCGGTAGACCAGCTGAATGATGCAAAACAGCAGCTGCTGGAATCGGAGCAGAAGCTGGCGGACAGCACCCAGGAGCTTGTCGACGGACAGAAGGATATTGATGACGGGCGGACGAAGTTAGACGATGCGCAGAAGGAACTGGATGAGCAGAAGGAAAAGCTGGAAGATGCCAAGGATTCCCTGGAGGATCAGAAGAAAGATACCGAGAATAAACTGGCAACCGCGAGCCAGGCTCTGGATCAGCTGAATGCACTGCAGACAGACCTGCTGACGCTGCAGGCACAGGAAGCGTCATTGAAGGCAACGATTGCTGCGATTGACGGAATGGCACCGACGAAAGCTGACAGAGAGAGGATGTCCAGTGGACTGGGAAGCCTGATCGGCTTTTTACAGTCTCCCATCGCCAGCCAGCTGAAAAATGATAGTTATGCAGAAGCAACGGCAATATTGGCTCAGGGCAATATTAATATAGCGGATCTGGGCATTGCGGATGAAGATGCCTGGAATGCTCTGACCCAGGAGCAGTGGGACGCAATTCTGAAAAAGACTGCGGACAGTTACCAGTCACAAAAGGATATGCTGGATGGCTATGATGACTATGTATCCTCCCTGAACAGCCTTCAGATCGAAAAAGCCGGTGTACAGGCAGCGGTATCTGCCGCAGAAGCAGAACTGAAAAAGAGCGGCGTTTCTTATACGGATATCGAAAAGGCGAAAATTGAGGCGGCAGCAGGTTTCGGTGCGGCTTCCGCACAGATTTCTTCCGGACAGAGTGCCCTGAACTCCGCACAGTCCACCATTGACAGCAACAAGGAGAGCCTGGACTCTGCCCAGGATCAGATCACGGATGGCTGGGATTCTATCGAAGACGCAAAAGAGCAGCTGAAAGACGGTTGGGATCAGTACAATACTTCCCTGGAGAATTTTGAGGTACAGAAAGCGGAAGCACTCCGTAACGCCAATGCAGACCAGCTGGTGAATATGCAGACACTGTCACAGCTGATCTACGCACAGAATTTTGCCATGCCTGCAGGATATCTGGATGATGCGGATGACAATTCCTGGCTGTTGAAGATCGGCAGCAATTATGAAAGCATAGAGGATCTGTCGGGCATCGTGCTGACTAATATCGAAGATATCGGGGATGTGCGTCTGTGTGATGTGGCAGATGTTACGGTGATCGATAACGCCGATGACAGCTACGCCAGAGTGAACGGACAGAGTGCCGTAGTGCTGTCTGTGTTTAAAAGTTCCACAGCGGGAACCAATGAAGTAAGTAAAAATATCACCACGGCAATTTCAGAGCTGGAAGAGCAGTATCCCGGACTGTCTGTCCTGACACTGATGGATCAGGGTGATTACATAACCATGATCATCAAAGGCGTAGTACAGAGTATGGTCGTGGGTGCGGCACTGGCAATCCTGATCCTGGCACTTTTCTTGAAAGATGTAAAACCTACGATCGTCGTAGCATTCAGTATTCCGTTGTCCGTTCTGACAGCATTGATTTTAATGTATTTTACGGACATCTCGCTGAACATGATGTCGTTGTCCGGATTAGCTCTCGGAATCGGTATGCTGGTGGATAACTCCATCGTTGTTATCGAGAATATCTACCGTCTGCGTTCCAAGGGCGTCAGTGCGGCGAGAGCGGCAGTACAGGGTACAAAGCAGGTGGCAGGTGCTATTGTGGCATCCACACTGACGACGGTCTGCGTATTCCTGCCTATGGTATTTACCTCGGGAACCGTACGGGAACTGATGATGCCTATCAGCCTGACAATCATATTTACCCTGGGAGCTTCTCTGCTGATCGCTATGACCGTGGTACCGGCAGCCGGTTCAACCCTGCTTCGTAATTCCAAAGAGAAGAAGCATCCTTTCTTTGACAAGGTGCAGGATATTTACGGAAAAATGCTTGCTTTCTGCCTGAAAGTAAAGGTCGTACCACTTGCCATTGCCATCGGACTGCTGGTATACAGTATCTGGGCGGTAATGCGGATGGGCATCGTTATGATCCCGGATATGACTTCCAACCAGATTGAAGTTTCGGTACAGATGCCGGAGGATACAGATAAAGAAGAGTGCTATAAGAGAGCGGATCAGGTGCTGGATGCCATGATGACCATAGACGGCATCGGAGATGTAGGTGCTATGGCGGGTGGAGATACCACACTGGTGGCTTCTTCTTCCGGAATGTCTGACAGTACGTATGATCAGTTCACTTTCCTGGTTCTGACGGAGGATGAAAATGCCGGAGAAGCTGAAGTAAAGAGAATCTGTAAAGATATCGAGGAGCGCACAGCGGGTATTGATTGTGAGCTTACGATATCTAGCGGAATGTCGGAAATGAGTTCAATGATGGGCTCCGGATTGTCCATTAAGGTATATGGCGATGACCTGGATACCCTGACGAAGATCACGGAGGACATCTGTGATATGGTTGCTACGATTCCGGGCTATGAAGATATTTCCAACGGACAGGAGGAGCCGGATCAGGTCATCCGCCTGGTACTGGACAAAGATGCCGCCATGCGGAAAGGTCTGACGGTTGCCCAGATTTTCTCCGAACTGAACGGAAAACTGACGGAGAGTACCGATGCCGCTACGGTTACCATAAACGGTGAGGATATGAAGATCGTGGTAAAGGACAGCAGAGAACCGCTGACCCGGGAAAATCTGCTGGACTATAATTTTGAGATCCAGACCACGGATGACAATGGCAACACCGTCACAGAGGATCATCCGCTGTCCGAGTTCGCCACTTTGGAAATGGAAGAGGGCGTACAGAGTATCAACCGTGAGAACCAAAGCCGTTATATGACTGTGACTGCTTCTGTGACAGAGGGCAGCAATGCCACACTGCTGTCCAGAGAACTGAAGCCGTTACTGGATTCTTATGAGCTGCCGGATGGCTACAGCATAGATGATGCCGGAGAATCCGATACTGTCAATCAGATGGTATTCCAGATGAGTAAGGTATTGCTCTTAGGACTGGCGCTGATCTATCTGGTCATGGTGGCACAGTTCCAGAGCCTGCTCAGCCCGTTCATCGTATTGTTCACCGTGCCCCTTGCGTTTACCGGAGGTCTGATCGGTCTGCTGGTAATGCAGGAACCGCTGTCTGTCATGGGTATGATGGGATTTATCGTGTTGTTAGGTACGGTCGTTAACAACGGTATCGTGTTCGTGGATTATGCGAACCAGCTCCGTATGGGAGGACTGGAGCGCAGAGAGGCACTGATCGCTACCGGCAAGACGAGAATGCGCCCGATCCTCATGACGGCACTGACCACGATCCTGGCAATGGCGAGCCTTCTGTTCGGAGATGACCTCTCCAGCCAGATGTCCAAGGGAATGGCAATCGTGGTGGCGGGAGGACTTGCTTATGCTACCCTGATGACGCTGTTCATCATTCCTGTTATGTATGACATCCTCTTCAAGAGAAAGCCTCTGCAGGTGGATATCGGCAGTGAGAACCTGGATGACGTACCGGATGATGCAGCGGATTACCTGAAACAGAAGGAGCAGAAGGAACTGGCGCAGTAGGAAGCGGCACAGAAAGAAGAGAAAAATTCATAGAAAATGAAGTTGGGGCAAAAGCCCCAACCAGGATGCCTACGGATTGCTTCGTGTTATGCACTTTCACAATCCTACCAAATATTCGCATATCGTGGGATTGACATCCCACTGTTATGCTCATATCGGGGCGGACCTCAACACATATGAGCAAGCTCATGTGGGGTTAGACCTTTAGCTCCTGGCATTATATAAATTGTAGCAAAAAAAGAAAAAATTCATGTTGACAAATATAGATTGCTTTGTTACAAT
>DJEP01000084.1:0-5183 GCA_002431915.1 Lachnospiraceae bacterium UBA5895
TTATTCGATACAGGTGTCCAAAATAGCGATCATTTCGTCCACATTTTCTCTGGTAATCACGAGAGGCGGTACAAAACGGATAATGTCCGCGCCGGCATTGATTAGAATTAATCCCTTCTCCAATGCCTTATTAATAATGTCTCCTACCGGATGATCAAATACCAGTCCCTGCATCAGTCCCACACCACGGCGTTCCTCAATGCAGTCGTATTTGTCTGCCAGTTCGTTCAGGCGCTGTTCCAGATAAGGAGCCACCTCTCTCACATGTTCTATTATATGGTCCTCTTCGAATAAATCAAGCACTTTTTCCACAGCTGCACATGCTAACGGGTTGCCGCCGTAAGTGGTACCGTGATCTCCCGCTGTCAGGGAATGCTGTGCGACCTTTTCTGTCATCATGAATGCACCTACGGGCACGCCGCAGCCAAGTGCCTTGGCGGAGGTCATGATATCCGGCTTCACACCGAAGCGCTGCCATGCATACATGTAGCCGGTACGTCCCGTACCGCACTGGATCTCGTCTAAGATCAGCAGGATGTCCCGCTCATCACACAGATCACGAACCTGCTTTAAGAACTGTTCGCTGGCAGGACGCAGTCCGCCTTCGCCCTGTACAGTCTCCATGATAATAGCACATGTTTTATCCGTCACCTGATCTAAGACACTCTGGAAATCATTCAGCTCTGCAAATTTGATATGACCGATCATGGGCTCAAAGGGCTCACGATACTTGGGATTACCTGTCACAGACAAAGCTCCCATGGTTCTGCCGTGGAAAGAATGATTCATGGCAATGATCTCATGGTCAGTGCAGCCGTCCTTCAGGTAAGCGTATTTTCTGGCTGCCTTGATGGCACCTTCCACCGCTTCCGCGCCGGAATTGGTGAAAAAGACGCGATCCATGCCGGATACTTTTTTGATCTTACGTGCCGCTTCGATGGCAGGAACATTGTAATAATAGTTGGAAGTGTGAATCACTTTGTCGATCTGTGCTTTCAGCGCATCGTTGTATGCCTTGTTCTGGTACCCCAGAGCAAATACAGCGATTCCCGCTACGAAATCCAGATATTTTTTACCGTCGGTATCATACAGATACACGCCATCGCCTTTGTCCAGGACGATCTGGTACCGGTTATAAGTATGCAGCAGGTCTTTCTCCGCTTCTTCGATATATTCTTTCATGGTCTCGCTCATCTTATTTTTCCTCCTCATCGGATACGATTGCGGTACCGATACCCTGATTGGTGAAGATCTCCAGCAACAGGCAGTGTGCCAGACGTCCGTCCAGAATATGCACACGGTTCACGCCGTTACGGATGGCGGAAGTACAGTTGTTTAACTTCGGCAGCATGCCACCGCCGATGTAACCGTCATGGATCAGTCCCTCTGCCTCGGAGGCTGTCAGCCGGGAGATGAAGGTGGACTTGTCGTTAATGTCCTTGTACAGACCTTCGATATCTGTTAAAAATGCCAGCTTCTCCGCATGTACCGCTTTTGCGATAGCACAGGCTGCATCATCCGCATTGATATTGTAAGTGTGATAATCCTTGTCCAGTCCGATGGGAGCCACGATGGGCAGATAATCCTTCTCCAACATGTCGAAGAGGATATCAGGGTTCACGCCGGTGATCTCCCCTACATAACCGATGTCCTGACCGTCGGAATATTTTTTCTCTACCTGCAGCAGACCGCCGTCCTTGCCGCTGACGCCCACAGCCTTGACACCCAGCTCTTCCACCATGGTCACAAGACTCTTGTTTACCTTATTCAGTACCATCTCTGCAATTTCCATGGTCTCTTCATCCGTCACACGAAGACCGTTAATAAACTTCGCCTCTTTACCGACCTTGCCCACCCAGCGGCTGATCTCCTTGCCGCCGCCGTGCACGATGATGGGTTTGAAACCTACCAGTTTCAGAAGAGTTACATCTTTAATGACATTTTTCTGCAGTTCCTCATTGCTCATGGCACTGCCGCCGTATTTTACCACGATGATCTTGCGGTTGAATTTCTGAATGTAAGGGAGGGCTTCGATCAGCACCTCTGCTTTTCTCATTACCTGTTCCATATCTTTTTCCATTGTTTTATCCATGCCTTTCCGCAGATATCTGATCCGCCGGTTGATGATCCTTTCCGTATGTCACGCACTCTCTTAAGAACGATAATCTGCATTGATCTTCACATAGTCATAGCTTAAATCACAGCCCCATGCGGTAGCTTCCGCATCGCCCATGTGCATGTCCACCAGCGCGGTGACTTCCGGATCGGAGAGGATCTTCGTAGCCTCTTCCTCACTGTAGTCACATGCCACACCGTCTCCGAAGATATGAATCTTACCGCTTTTACTCTCAAAATACAGATCTACATTTTCCGGATTGAATTTGGCACCGGAATAACCCAGGGCACAGAGAATACGTCCCCAGTTGGCATCATGTCCGAAGATAGCTGCTTTGGTCAGGGAAGAACAGATCACGGATTTTGCCAGAGTTCTGGCATCTTCCTTGCTGGCGGCATGGATTACTTTTGTCTCAAACAGGGCTGTGGCACCTTCGCCGTCTCCTGCCATTTTCTTTGCCAGGAAAGTAGTGATCTCATGCAATGCCTTGCAGAAATTGTCGTAATCTTCGCCTTCTGCGGTGATCTCCTCGTTACCTGCCATACCGTTTGCCAGCACCAGCAGCGTATCGTTGGTGGAAGTATCACCGTCCACGGAGATCATATTGAAGGAATCCACTACATCAGCGCTGACGCACTTCTGCAACATCTCTTTGGAAATTTTCACATCCGTGGTCACAAAGCCCAACATGGTACACATATTCGGATGGATCATGCCGGAGCCCTTGCACATACCGCCTAAAGTTACGGTCTTGCCGCCGATCTCGGTCTCGATGGCGATCTCTTTGGAAACAGTATCGGTGGTCATGATGGCATGGGCTGCATCCGAACCTGCCTCTAAGGTATCTGCCTTAGCTGCCACCAGCTTTTTGATACCGTCGGTGATCTTGTCTACAGGAATCTGCATGCCGATGACACCGGTGGATGCTACCAGTACAGCATCGGTGGGCACACCCAGCAGTTCTCCGGCACATTCCGCCTCTGCCTCACAGCAGTCCAGTCCCTGTCTGCCGGTGCAGGCATTGGCGATTCCGGAATTGACTACCACTGCCTGTGCATATGCGGAATGTTCCACAATCTGCTTATCCCACAGTACGGGTGCCGCCTTTACCACATTGGAGGTAAATGTACCGGCTACGGTACAGGGTTCTTTACTTACGATCAGCGCCATATCCTTACGATTCTGATATTTAATGGCAGCTTCCACACCTGCTGCCTCAAAGCCTTTTGCTGCGGTCACGCCGCCCCGGATCTGTTTCATTTTGAAAATCTCCTTTCGATTCCATTTCTATTTGTTAAACGCCGTAATGTTCTCTTCGTTCAGTGTAAAGTCGTAATAGTTCAGATCTTCCCGCTTCGTCCAGCCGATGCATTTCCAAAAAGCGTTTCCGATGTCATTCTGGGTAAAGGCAATCAGGCTGACTTTATTGATGTGCTCTTCTTTCAGGGCATTCATGCAGTGAACCACCATGGCTTTTCCAATGCCAAGTCTTCTGTAATCTTCTCTCACACATACATGATACAGACAGCCCCGTCGTCCGTCATGACCGCAGAGAATACCGCCCACCACGGCTCCGTCCTCCCCGATGGCTACCACACTGGTGCCGGGATTCCGGTTGATAAAACGCTCCACACCTTCCCTGGAATCATCAATGCTCCGGATCCCGAAGCCGTGAATGGTCATCCAGAGGGCATGCAGACCGTCATAATCTTCTATGGTCATTGGTTTGATCGTAAACTGTTTGCTCATTGATGTATGTAATCCTTTCATCCTTGTCCTGTGTCTGCTTTAAGGGAAGCAGGGAACCAGCTCCAGACCTTCGCTCTCGGGAAGTCCGAACAGCAGGTTCATGTTCTGTACCGCCTGACCGGCAGCACCTTTTACGAGATTGTCCAGTGCACCCATCATAATGATACGACCGGTACGCTCGTCGATGACGAAATTGATGTCCACGTAGTTGCTGCCTTCCACCCACTTGGTCTCGGGGCAGCTGCCCTTATCCAGCACGCGGACGAATTTCTCGTTTGCATAATATTTATCATAGACAGCCTTTACTTCTTCATAAGTAGGAAGTGTGCCGTCCGGTTTTCTCTTCAGTGTAGCATACTCGGTTGCCAAAATACCACGGTTCATAGGTACGAGATGGGGGGTAAAATTAATGGTCACCTGACAGTTGCCGGCATACCCCAACTGTTCCTCAATCTCGGGAGTATGTCTGTGGCTTGCCACACCGTAAGCTTTCATATTCTCATTCACTTCACAGAACAGGTTGGGCACCTTGGCTCCTCTGCCTGCACCTGAGGTTCCTGATTTGGCATCCACGATCAGGGTATTCACATCGATCATGCCTTCCTTTACCATAGGGTAAGCGGTCAGAATCGAGCAGGTGGTATAACAGCCGGGATTCGCCACCAGTCTGGTCTTCTCTGTGATCTTGTCACGGTTGATCTCGCAGAGTCCGTATACTGCTTCCTCGATGAACTGTGGAGACTTATGCTCGATGCCGTACCATTTTTCATATGTAGCCACATCCTTGATGCGGTAGTCCGCGGACAGATCCACGATCTTCACCTGGGAGAGGATCTCCTCGGTCAGAAGTCCTGCCAGGAATCCCTGGGGGGTTGCGGTAAAGATCACATCTACCTGCTTCGCCAGTTCTTCCAGATTATCGTCCTTGCAGATATCCTCCACCAGTTGGAACATGTTCTGGTATACCTGATAATACTTCTTATCTATATAGCTTCGGGAGCCGTACCATACGATTTTGGCATCCTTGTGGTTCAACAGGATACGTACCAGTTCTCCTCCGGCATAGCCGGTTGCTCCGATGATTCCTACTCTGATCATTTTTCTACCTCACACTCATTTCATTGCATTTCTGTGTCGACGAATATTTTCGATATTTACCTGACTCTGAATAGTTCCATAATATCACTTTCTATCCAAATGTCTACTACTTTTTTATTTTTATGCATTATTTTGATTTATTCATGTATATTTATGCATATATACACTAACTTTAAACATTTTTGTGAATATTATGGCGGGTCCTAAGGTCTTTCACCCA
>DJEP01000084.1:5250-24682 GCA_002431915.1 Lachnospiraceae bacterium UBA5895
TGACCCTGGCATCATAATATGCATCCATACGAATTATAGTTCATCCGGGCTTCTATGATATCCTTCCATAATCCTATGATATTCTTCCAAAGTCTGTGTATCCAGCCCCGGATCCTGCCACTGCCGCAGGACACTTCCGTAATGATCCAACAGATATTCTCCCAGATAATCTGTTGCCTTGTACGCTCCGTCTACATTCATATGTCTGAGATCCGCAGCCACATCCTCCGAGATCACCAGACCTGCTGCATTACGATACTCTTCCGTATTGAAATCAATAAAAGGAATTCCGTATTCTTCCGTATATTCCTGTAATCTGTTATGACAGCCGTCATCCCAGTGGTTCACCTCATTACTTGCCATCAGTGTTTTGACGAAGATCAGCTGAATCCCCTTTTCTGCGCAGTACTCTCTGAGTTTATCCACATAGGTAAAATTCAGATAAGTGGTCGCCTCCGGATCTTCCTGCAGAATCGATTCCCGGTACTCCTCTCCCGCATAGCTGTTGATTGGGACAAATCCTCTGAGATAATCCGTTTCCTCTTCGTCACGGAAAGTATCCCCGTCGATTCTCCACTCATCGTGCAGAATAAACACCGGCAATAGCACATTCAATGCATTGCGCTTATACACCCCCGCCAGCTTGCGGTAATTCCCGTTCATTCCCATGCTGAAAAGAGAACGCACATCCGTAGCCACCTCACCATGAGACATCGGCACTTCCATTGCCTCCACAACGACCACTTTCACATCCTGTTTTTCACAGGCTTCCATTGCCCATAAGTATCCTGCCAGCATGGACTGGTTCGAAGTTCCGAAATTGTAACTGCTGATTCCGTATTTTTCATATAATTCCATGGGGGAAAATCCGCTGTAAGACATGCTGCCTCCCACGAAAATCACATCCACCGTATCCTGCCCGCAATTGTAGAAATCCTCATGGTCATTAAATCCCCGCAGATTGCGAAAGCAGATCAGTGAGCAGCCATACAATGCCAGCAACAGCACCGCCAGGAATCCTATTATTTTACATACTTCCTTTTTTGTCATGCTTCCTACCTCAAAATGCCTGATAGATAAAATTCACGGAATCATACTGCGCCCCGTATTTTCCGTACAATACCACGAATAAAAACAGTCCGCACCAGACAAGCCACCGGAAGGGAAGGATCTGTCTGCTCACCCATTCTCTGGCGTAACCGTATTTTTCCCGCAGGGCTCCAACTACAAACAGCAGTACCACGGAGATTGCGATGACCCACAGATCCGCTGTACCCATTCCCAGCATTTCCACACTTCCGTCAAAAAGCACCCAGGGATTAAAATGTCTGCCGATCAGGACGCCGCCCACATCCCCCAGGAAGAAAAATGCCGCTGCCAGATTGTCCGCCCGGAAAAATACGATTCCTATGGCATAAATCAGGAATGTGCGGAGGGACTGGAACAGATGCCAGCTAAAGCTGTCTCCGGTAATACCCAGGGCACTCTTCCATTTTTTACAACGTTTCGCAAAAATCTCTCCCAGCATCAATAGGATCCAGTACCACAGACTTTCTCCCACGACGTACTTCATCTCGCCGTGCCACAGTCCGATGAACATCCACACACAGAACATTCCCACTGCGGTAACTGCCAGTTTACCGATTTTTTTGCCCCACTTTTTCTGCAGGAATCGGGAAAGCTTCTGCATGGGACTGCTTTTTAACACCGGATAGAGGATGTAATCCTTGGTCCAGGTTCCCAGAGTGATGTGCCATCTCTGCCAGAATTCCTGCGTAGTTCTTGAGAAAAACGGAGAGTTAAAATTCTCCGGAAGTCTGATTCCGAAGAGCTCCGCCGTTCCCAGTGCAATATCGATGCATCCGGAAAAATCCGCATAAAGCTGCAACGGGAATGCCACGAAAGCGATCCAGCTGTAAAAACCGTTATATTGTTCCGGATTCCCCCAGATTGCCGACACGAGGACTCCCACACGCTCTGCCAGTACCAGTTTTTTGAAAAATCCCCAGAGGATCCGCTGTGCTCCGTAGGTCAGATTCTGATAGGAAAGCTTCCGGCCTTCATACATATCCTCCAGTTCATGAAACCGGCTGATGGGGCCCGTGATCATCTGCGGGAAAAAGGTCAGGAACAACAGTACTTTCAGCGGATTCTTCAGGGGCTTGCTGTTCCCCCAGTAGCAGTCCAAAATATAGCCTACCGCCTGCAGCGTATAATAGCCCATTCCCAGAGCTGCCACCGGTGCCTTCACGGTAAGTCCCATCCCCTGAAAAAGCGGTGCCCATAAAGCGTACCCTTTCAGGGCAAACCACAGCACCGCATTGATCACTACTGCGATCACTCCTGCTGTTGCTGCTTTCCTGCCGCCCTTTTCCGCGGAGACTGCCGCAAAATACGTGACTGCCGTGGCAATCAGCACATATATCAGTGTATATGGCGTAGCCACAATGCAATAAAACAAAAGGCTCAGCACAAGGAGTTCCACCCATTGCAGCTTTTTCGGAAGCAGATAATAGATACCTGCGCCCCCTGTCAAAAACAACAGATACGCAAAAGATGTGATCGTCATATTTAATTCCCCAGCTGCAGAATAATATCTGCCATCTCACCTACGTTTTTCATGGTTACTACTTTGCCCATGGGGATCTTGATGGAAAATTCCTCTTCCACCGCCACGATCAGGTTGATATGTTCAAAAGAATCCCAGTCGTCAATGTCTTCCGAAGTGGTATCGTCATTCACTTCGATGGTTTCATCATCAAATACATCCTGAAACACTTTATTTAATCTCTCGAATACTTCTTCTCTTGTCATCTGTTTTTCTCCTGTTTTCTGTAGGTTTATTTACACGCGCTTTTCGCTTTCTGTTACTGTGATCACCTGATTTTTCAGGGCATACTGCTCCGGGATCCGGAAGATCCATTTGGCATTTCCTTCTGCATCCTCTTCCAGTTTTTCAAATTCCTGCAGCGCATAGAAATCTTTTACCATGGCATTTTTCGCCGTAGGATAAAAATAACCGTAGATCTGGGTGATTCCGCAGTCTCTGCACCGTTTCACCAAAGCATCCATCATGGCATATTCCATGTCACGTTTCAGCACTCTGCAGCTCATCAGCCACAATTCAATATGTAAAACATCCTTTTCCTTACGTCCGATCATGATGCTGACCACACCATTGTCACCGAATTTGTCTTCCAGTCGTCCATACAGCGTCAGATATTCCGGATCTGCCGCGATCTGCCCGATCTCCGACTGGCTGTAACGGTGGGTTGTCAGGTTAAACTGATTACTCTTATTCGTCAGCTGTGCGATTCTGGAAAAATATGCCGGGCAGAAAGCTCCGATCTCGGCCTTCATCTCCAGGGAGCGCAGATAGTCTCCGTAATCCGAGAAGTTCTTCTGCATTATGCTGCGCTTTTCATTTGCCAGGTACATTTCATTGCGCTTTAAGTCATCCTCCGAGAAATTCGTCACCTCGAAAAATCCGCTCCGGTCCAGCACACGGATGTAATCCTCTACCTTCGTAAGCTTCGGAACTGCCGCCCCCGGGACCTCCTGTCTTATGATCTCCCGTTCTGCGGGATTGTCATCCACGAACACAAAGCTCTCCGGCAGCAGCTTTAATTCTTCGGCTGTGGCACACAGGTTATGACTCTTCGGTTCCCAGTTCGCCCGGAAAGCCACGAAATCTTCCCGCTTCAGAACGCTGTCCGCTCTTTCCAGACCTGACAGTGCCGTCTCCTCGTTATTTTTAGAATTCACCGACAGCAGCACTCCCAGTTTTTTATGCTGCTTCAAATACTCCTGAAACTCCGCGTAAGTCTGCCCCAGAGACGTCTCCTGTCCGATTTCAATATTTTCCGGACCGTCGTCTCCGATCACACCACCCCAAAGTGTATTATCCAGGTCTAAGTTCAGTACCTTTTTATTTTTTCCGAAGATAGACTTGATGATCCGTGCCAGTTGGAATGCCGTATAGGGAATTGCCGGAACACACATGGCATATTTATACATATTCCAGTAAAAAGGATCCGACCAGCGTTCCAGACCGTAATCCGCCGCTTCATAGCAGATATCATGAATGTAAAAATCCTGATGAGTATCCGCATATTCATAAAAAAGCTGATTCAGTCTCTGAATATAATTCCATCTTCCTCTGTAATCCGAGGCGTCTCTGTTGCCTAACAGCCGGTAAAAGGGCGGTTCAAAATTATTCTGTATCACCGGGCAGCCGTAAGTCGCACGAAGATGCTCCCACAGTCTCTGGAAACGTTCATACTCTGCCTGCAGTTTCTGGGTTACCAGCGTCCTGTCATCCTCCAGGGAAGGAAACTGTTCAATATTCCGATTGGATGTGTGAATATACAGGATATCCGGATGGAATTCCTCCAGTGCCGGATTAGGAAACATACCGTCCGTATAATACTGATTGTATTCCGACTCATAAAACAAAGGACGGATGCCGTAATTTAACAGAAACAATTCCAGAATGTCACGAATATTACGGGTCGTGCTTCCTCCCAGAATCGCTATTTTTTTCTCCAAAAATGTCTGTTCCGCATTCTGAAGCAGTTCCCGCTTCAGTGCTTTTTTCTTTTTCAGGATCCATTCCGGATCAAAAGGATATTCCAATTCTTTCATCTGTTTTATCTTTCCGTTCTGATGTAATCAATTAAACATATTATAGTAGAATTTCTTAAGATATGCAACGCAAAATCCGCATCCTCTTTCTTTTCCCGCCAAAGTCTGTTACAATGATTTCAGTTTAATCTGGCGTGTCATTTTCAGACACAGAAATGAGGAAATTATGGCTTTTGACGGCGTTACCATTGCCTGTGTAATATCGGAATTAAAAAAGGAACTGATCGGCGGACGACTGTACAAGATCGCCCAGCCGGAAAATGATGAGCTGCTGTTAACGATCAAGCAGCCCACCGGGCAGAAGAGACTGCTTCTGTCCGCCAGCGCTTCTCTTCCCCTGATCTACCTGACGGAGAGCAACAAACAAAGCCCCATGACAGCTCCCAACTTCTGTATGCTGCTGCGCAAGCACTTACAGAACGGTCGTATCGTGAATATATCCCAGCCGGGACTGGAACGTATCGTGCATATTGACATTGAGCATCTGGACGAAATGGGTGACCTGCGTCACAAGACACTGGTCATGGAGCTGATGGGCAAGCACAGTAACCTGATCTTCTGTAACGATGACAATATCATCATCGACAGCATCAAGCACGTATCCGCCGCTGTCAGCAGCGTCCGTGAAGTCCTGCCGGGACGCCCTTATTTTATCGCCCACACCCAGGACAAGCTGGATGCCCTGACCTGCGAGGAGCCCGCTTTCCGGGACGCCCTTGCCGCCAAGCCCCAGCCGGTCTTCAAGGCGATCTACGGAAGCTTCACCGGTATCTCTCCGATACTGGCGCAGGAGCTGTGCCATGAGGCTGGCATCGACGGGGAGCGTCCTACGGCGGCACTGGCACCGGAAGATTACCATGCCCTGTACGAGGTGTTTTCCAAAATGATTACTTCTATTAAGGAAGAAACCTTCTCCCCTTGCATCGCTTACACCGGTACCCGCCCCGTGGAATACGCAGCGGTTCCCCTGACGATGTACGGCACCGGTGCGGATCACCTGGAGTCCTACACTTCCATGTCCGCTCTGCTGGAGCATTTTTATGCGGAGAAAAATACCTTAACCAGAATCCGTCAGAAATCTTCCGATCTGCGCCGCATCGTGCAGACCGCTCTGGAACGTGACATTAAAAAATACGACCTCCAGCTGGCACAGATGAAGGATACGGAGAAGCGGGAAAAATACCGGATCTACGGAGAATTGCTGAACACTTACGGTTACAGTGCAAAGCCCGGCGACAAATCCCTCACGGCGGTAAACTATTATACGAACGAACCGGTAACGATCCCCTTGGATCCCACCCTCTCCGCCACGGAAAATGCCAAGAAATATTTTGACAAATACGGAAAATTAAAGCGTACCTATGAAGCACTGTCTGAGCTGACCAAACAGGTAAAAGAAGAGATTGATCACTTAGAGACCATCAGCGCGGCACTGGACATCGCCCTGAAGGAAGAAGATCTGGTGGAGATCAAGGAAGAGCTGACCCAGAGCGGTTACATCCGCAGAAAAGGCGGCACGAAAAAAGCGAAGATCACCAGTAAACCTTTCCATTATTTAAGCAGCGACGGCTTCCATATTTATGTGGGGAAAAATAATTTCCAGAACGATGAACTGACCTTCAAATTCGCCACCGGCAATGACTGGTGGTTCCATGCGAAGGGTATTCCCGGCTCCCATGTGGTGGTAAAGACCGAGGGAAAGGAGCTGCCGGACCGCACTTTTGAAGAGGCAGGTCGTCTGGCTGCCTACTATTCCAAGGGCAGGGAACAGGAAAAAGTAGAGATCGACTACGTCCAGAAGAAACAAGTGAAAAAGCCCGCCGGTGCCAAGCCGGGATTCGTGGTCTATTATACAAACTACTCCCTGATGATTGACAGCGACATCTCCGGGATCGAAAAGATCAGTGACTGACCCTGACCTGTTTTCGGTGTGACGTGATCAACTGCAGCCGCTCTATGCATCAGATATTCTATTTTATGCATAATTATACTGTATAATTCTTACTTTATACATTTATGTGCATATTTTAATCTGTTTTATTCATAATTTTGATTTATTTATGCAACTTTTCTGCTTGCTTTTGCGATTATAATGTTGTATAGTAATTGTCAGAGCGTAACACACGATCCTGACATCTGATGCATTACGGATTGCTTCGTGTTTTAGACTTTTGCCCCTGGCATCATACACACTATAAAACGGAGGATTTTATCATGAAGGAAAAAGTAGTTTTGGCTTATTCCGGCGGTCTGGATACTACCGCTATCATTCCCTGGCTGAAGGAGAATTTTGACTACGAAGTTATCTGCGTCTGCGTCAATTGCGGACAGGCAGAGGAGCTGGACGGTCTGGAAGAGAGAGCAAAAGCCTGCGGCGCTTCCAAGCTGTATATTGAAGACGTTATCGATGAATTCTGTGATGATTATATCGTTCCCTGTGTACAGGCTCATGCAGTATACGAGAACAAGTACCTGTTAGGTACTTCCATGGCAAGACCCCTGATCGCCAAGAAGCTGGTAGAGATTGCCAGAAAAGAAGGTGCTGTAGCTATCTGCCACGGTGCTACCGGTAAGGGTAACGACCAGATCCGTTTTGAGTTAGGCATCAAGGCTCTGGCTCCCGATATCAAGATCATCGCTCCCTGGAGAAGTGACAAGTGGAACATGGACTCCCGTGAATCCGAGATCGAGTACTGCAAGGCTCATGGCATTCACCTTCCTTTCTCCACCGATTCTTCCTACAGCCGTGACCGTAACATCTGGCACATCAGTCACGAAGGTCTGGAACTGGAGGATCCCGCTAATGAGCCTAACTACGAGCATCTGTTGGTACTTGGCGTAACTCCTGAGAAGGCTCCCAATGAGGGCGAATATGTTACCATGACTTTTGAAAAGGGTGTTCCCACTTCCGTTAACGGCGAGAAAATGAAGGTATCCGATATCATCCGTACCCTGAACAAGCTGGGTGGCAAGCATGGTATCGGTATCGTAGATATCGTAGAGAACCGTGTCGTTGGCATGAAATCCCGTGGTGTCTATGAGACTCCCGGCGGTACCATTCTGATGGAGGCTCATCAGCAGCTGGAAGAGCTGATTCTGGATCGCGATACCTATGCATTCGAGAAGGAGATGGGCGCGAAGTTTGCAAGCCTGGTATACGAAGGCAAATGGTTCACTCCTCTCCGTGAGGCTGAGCAGGCTTTCATCGAGAAGACCCAGGAATATGTAACCGGTGAAGTTAAGTTCAAGCTCTACAAGGGCAACATCATCAAAGCCGGAACCACTTCTCCTTACTCTCTGTACAATGAGAACCTGGCTTCCTTCACCACCGGTGATCTGTATGACCATCACGATGCAGAAGGCTTCATCAATCTGTTCGGTCTGTCCCTGAAGGTTCGTGCTATGAAGCTGCAGGAGAACGAGAAGAAGCTCGGTAACTAAAATTTAAAATAATGAGGTGTCTATGATAACTGCACAGACTATAATCACTGTAACGATCCTGTATCTGGTGATCATCAATGTTGTGGGATATGTGATCATGGGCGTCGATAAAAAAAGAGCCATCCGGGGTGCCTGGCGCATCTCGGAGGCTTCTCTTTTTTTAACGGCGATATTGGGCGGCAGCCTGGGATGTATCCTGGGAATGCAGCACTTCCGTCACAAGACAAAACACTGGTATTTTAAGTACGGTATGCCTGCGATTTTGATGGTACAGGTACTGCTTTTTGTTCTTTTATTCAGATAGAAGTTATGCTATACTGATTTACAGACAAGATAATGTACGCGGAACTGACCTGTTCCTGCGTATGCTTTGGGAGGTGTCCATATGCATATAGCAGTGTGTGATGATAATGTAGCCGACAGAAAACAGTTGGAGCGCTTATTAAAGCGGGAATCCGACAAGCGTGCAGCATCCACCGGGATCATTTATACCGATTCTTTCGGTAATTCCAACGCGCTGCTGTCAAATCCCATGCAGTACGATGCCTTCTATATCGATATGTGCCTGACGGAGGGCACCACCGGTACGGATGTAGTCAATGCCCTCACCGCACAGGGTGTCAACGCCCCCATCGTATTGTGCTGTTCTAAGATCAATTACAGAGAACAATCCTATCCGGAAAATGTCATCTTCTTAGACAAGCCCATCAAAGTGGCAGAACTGGCGCAAAGCATCGACCATGCCCTGGAGATCATGGCAAAGGCAGTTCCTCTCATCGAGCTTCGTGAGGATGAGGATACCATCTATGTGACCGAACCGGATATCCTTTACGCTGAGGAGGAAGGTCGCAATGTCATCGTCACCCTGAAGGACGGCCGTACCGCAAAAGTCGCTACCACCGCCATCAATTTGTTTTCCCAGATAGAAAATCATCCCACCTTCTTCGCACCTACCGTTAAGACGATCCTTAACGGCAGATACATGGAGAAGCTGGGATTTCGTAAAGTCATTATGTGTGATGGGAAAAAGTTCCCGCTGCACAGAGACTGCGTCGCATATGCAAAACAGCTCCTGGCAGAGTATCACGCGTGATGCGGCTTATCGCTTACCTATACCGTTACGATAACGCCGCCATCATTGGCGTACATGCTGCTGACGCCGCGGGTATCCATGATCAGGCAATCTTTGAACTGTGCCTTGTCTGTAAGAAGCTTTTTGATGGTCTCGGCGCGATCCGGTGCATTACAATGGGTGATCATCAGGACGCGGTCTTTCGTATCGCCGGCTTCCTCCAGTACGATCTCCGCCATTCTGCGGAGCGCTTTCTTCATGCCGACGCTCTGTCCTCTCTGGATGATGCTTCCCTTATCTCCTGCCATGATCGGCTTGATATTCAGTGTGGATGCCACCAGTGCTTTCACACCGGTCAGCCTGCCGTTCTTCCGCAGAGTCTCCAGATTATCCAGTACAAAATACGTATGAATATTGCTGCGGAACTCCTCGATCTGCTTTACAATCTCTGCAAAAGGAAGTCCCTGTTCTTCCAGCTCTACCAGTTTCTTCACGATCTGGGTCTCACCACAGCTGGCGGATTCGGAATCAATGACATGAATCTGCTTCTTGCCGTATTTTTCCCGATAGAGATTCATTCCCAGCACCGCACTGTTGTAGCTTCCGCTCAGATGGGAAGATAAAGTGATGACATACACATGCTCCGCCTCCGTGTGGTACGCTTCCCGGAACTTCTCCGGGGAGGGACATGCGGACTTGGGACATTTCGGATATTCCGCTACTTTTTTCAGAAATTCCGCCTGGTCGAAGTTCTCGTCATCCTGGATTCGGTAGTCTCCCACTTCCAGTCCCAACGGAACGATCTCAAACCGGGGATCCTGCAGATACTCCTCCGGCAATTCACAGCAGCTGTCTACTACAATTTTAAAGCTCATATTATCTATCTCCATATAATCAATTATTTGTTATTTTTGCAAAACCATGCTATGTAGTTTTCAATACTACTTATAATAGCACGAAATATTTCGTTCGTAAAGCTTTTACACAAAATATTCATATTTCCTTTTTCCCGGACATCGTTTATACTGTTAATTGTTCCTATTAATACTAAGTAAGGAGTCCCCATGATCGCGTTACAGATTACATCCATGAAAAATTTTATGAACCACCTGCTGGCAGCGGACACTTTTGATCCTTTCCTGTTAGAGGAAGCCACCATCAGCACTGCACTCACCGTGACCATCGACGGTCATATCAACAAGGACTTCTATCCCGCCGAGGAACGGGGCGAGGATTGTATCCCCTGGGATCTGCAGTCATGGAACAAAATAAAAGGACTGTGCTTTGACCTGATCAAGGGAAAACACACTCCTTTGTATTTTAAATTTGTGCTTCATATGCAGCCCGATAAGGCAGCTGCCATGTTGGAAAAGGCGCAGATCGACCCTGACGTCATCCGGGCACTGGTACTGAACATCCGCTACGATGGGGAAAAGACAGTTCTCACCACCGGCTGCGCTTATCAGGTCTTCACCATGGATAAAAGTGCTGATACCGCATGGGACAAGGCATTGAAAAAATATCTGGATCTGAAGGGGATCTCCTACGAGGAACTCTGATCCCGCTCTCTGGGGGATTCCCTGTTCTTTGAACCATTCGCCGGAACAGCCCTGCGGTCATTCCTTCATCTTCGGCTTGCTGAGCAGACTTGCCAGATAACCGAAAATCAGCGCTGCGGAGGTTCCCACGGCACCTGCCTTGAAGCCTCCGGCAAACAGTCCTAAAAAGCCCTGTTCCTGCACTGCTTCTTTTACACCCTTCATTAATACATTTCCAAAGCCAAGTAACGGCACGCTGGCACCAGCCCCCGCATAATCCTGAAAAGGTTCATACCAGCCAAGCGCGCTGATCACCGCCCCGGTGACCACTAAGAGCACCATAATGCGCCCCGGCATCATCTTTGTCTTTTCCATCAGGATCTGCACCAAAGCACAGATCAGACCGCCCACCCAGAAAGCATTGATATAATCCATCTTCTGCATTTCCTCCTTATATCTGTTTATGGACAGTCTCTGCACTTTTTCTTGAATTTATGCGTTGTTTATACGCTTAAGCGTTCTTTTTACCAAATCGGAACCACTCCGGCGGAAGCTGTACCAGGATCACAGCGGCAAATACGATGACGCAGCCGGCGATCTGTCTCGGTGTCAGAGTCTGGTCGGTAGTTAAAAATCCGATCTTGTAAGCGATCCATCCGGAGACGGTGGCAATCACAGATTCCAGGCTCATGATGAGCGCTGCCACGGTAGGATTTAAGCCTTTTTGTCCTACGATCTGTAAGGTATATCCCACACCGCAGCTTAACACACCGGCATATAGCAATGCGCCCAGCCCTTCCTGCAACTGTCCGAAGGTGGGCTGTCCCCAGATGAGCGCTCCGATGCAGCAGACCACTCCGCACACCGTGAACTGGATGCAGGATACTACAGCTCCGTCAATCCTTGCCGCATAATGATCAATGGTCATGATCTGTATAGCAAAGGCAATAGCGCATAAAAATACCATGATATCTCCGGTTCCGAGGCGCAGGGATTCTGTCATACAGAGCAGATACATACCTACGGCTGCCATGACTGCTGCCGCCCAGACCACAGGTGCCACCTTTTTCTTCAAAAAGATACCGAACATGGGCACAAAGATAATATACAATGTCGTGATAAATCCCGCCTTGCCGACACTGGTATATTTGATACCAAACTGCTGCAGCGTGCTGGCAATGGTCAGGGAAATACCGCACAGAATCCCCGCTTTGACATTCAGTTTCCAGTCTAATTTGGTGGCTTTGTCTCCCGCGATTTTCCGGCTGATCAGAATGTACACCAGAAGGCTGGCGGCACCGATCAGGGAACGGACCCCGTTAAAAGTAAAGGGATGCATATAATCCATGCCCTTGCTCTGGGAGACGAACGCCATACCCCAGATAGTGGCTGTCAGCAACAGAATCAAGCTGTTCCTCGTTGTTTTCGCTCTCGTATTTTCCATGGTTAATTTTCTCCTTTTGCTGCGATCTCCGCCACCACATCCCGCAGCATTTTTCCGCTGCAGTCTATGATAAGATCCGCATATTTTTCATACAAAGGAGTTCTCTCATCATACAGATCCCGCAGGGTCTGACCGGGCTGTAAGGTCACGCCCCTGGCATTCAGATCCCCCAGGCGCTGTTCCACTTCTTCATAGGGCAGCTTCAGATACACCACGGTACTGATGTCACGCAGATGCTGCATGCCCTCCGGCTCGTAGCAGGCGCTTCCGCCGGTGGCAATGATGCTGTTCTCCAGGTCTAAGGACGCATTCACATCGCTCTCGATCTGCCAGAAGCCTTCCACGCCGTATTCCGTAATCAGTTCGTGTAATAATTTGCCGTGTCTGTCCTGGATCACCAGGTCGGAATCCACAAAACGTCTGCCCAGGCGCTTTGCCAGGACGACACCTACCGTACTTTTTCCCGAACCCGGCATGCCGATCAGGGTAATATTATTTTTCATACATTTCTCCTGCCTATACATAAGAAAATCGTCGCCAGTAAGCGACGATCTTCCGTCTTGTTCTTTATTATAACTATCCAGCACCCTATTTGCAGAACCGCCTCTGCGGGGCTCTCCTGAACAGTTATCTATTATACCTTATACTTCTGCGATAACTTCTACTTCGCACAGTACGTTCTTGGGAAGCGTCCTGACTGCAACACAGCTTCTGGCAGGGTTCTCGGTAAAATACTTTGCATAGACCTGGTTGAACGCTGCGAAATCACCCATATCTGCCAGGAAGCAGGAGGTCTTGGCTACTCTGGTGTAATCGGTGCCTGCTGCCTTTAACAGCTCGCCGATGTTCTTCATTACCTGCTCTGCCTGCTCCTCGATGGTGGTTCCGTGGATCTCACCGGTAGCAGGATCTATGGGGATCTGTCCGGATGCGAAAAAGATATTGCCCAGTACGATGCCCTGGGAATAAGGTCCGATAGCTGCGGGTGCTTTGTCTGTTGAAATCTTCTGTAACATAATATTCTCCTCTTTCTTCCTATAATTTACGCCCTGACAGTACCTCCGGATCCCGGTACATTCCACAATCCGGTGCGGCACTCCCTGCGCTTACTTCGTCATATCTACTTCCGGCTCATCAAATTCCGCCGTCACATAGAATCCTCTGGAATTCTCCACAATATCTGCCACAACGCCTTCCCGATTCTTCAGGCGGTAGCGGAACGGAATGTTCGGAGACATCGCCAGGGACGGGTCTATGGTATAGTAATAGTTACTGGGCAGAAGTCCCTCCGTTACCGTGATCTTCTGTCCGACCTCCAAAAATCCCGGTCGCTCCATCTTAAATTCTATCCTGCGCATTTTGACTCACCAGCCATTCCCGGCATAATGTGTTTTCGCCGTTTGAGGTTTATTTTACCAGTAACTTACAGTGCTTGCAAGAGTGATTTGTGTTGTGACCAAAAGCTTATTCTACACCTAATGCCTTAAACACTGCATCTTCTGCGCTGGAATACGGTATAATCTGGAATGAACTCATCAGCTCCGGTGGTACCGTTGCCATATCCGCAAATGATGTTGCAGGAAGCAAAACTTTCTTTGCGCCACTATCCAAACATACCTGCAAAGTATTTGCCAGTTCTTCCACTTTTATCATAGTACCACTGATGCTGATTTCTCCAAGTACCACAAGACTGCTTAGGACAGGCTTTCCAAGTGCTATCGAGCATAATGCGACCAGTGTTGGCAAAGCCAACTTTCCAGTCATTCCAATGCCCTGTAGGTCTTGATAGTTGATAATGTAATCTTTATTGTCTGTACTGATCGTACCGCTGATACGTTTTCCATTCGCCTTCAGATAACTAAATGCCGTATTTGATGATTCTTTTGCATCTCTGTCTGTTCCGATACCGGTTCTATCAAACTTTCCGCTTCCCTGTAACATCTGAGACTCCAGACGGAATACCCCGATCATGCCTGACTTTCCATTAGAAACGGTATAGACCTGTCCCGGATTACACATTCCCTCCGGAATGAGCTTGCCACCACTCTGCTCTGGTACCGATACATAATGTTCCTCAAATGTTTCATTATCTATGTAAGAGAAATTCACATCATAGAACTCCATCCCACCGAGCTTTTTAAGTTGTTCCTTTACTCGTCGGCGCATTTCCAATGAAATCTGCAAAATTTCCTCAATTTCTTCCTTTGTATATTCCCCGTCCGGATATAACAGCTTGATATATCCTCCGACCATTTTCCGGACAGCTATCGTATCTCTCTGATTCAGATTCTTTCCAAGACGGAAATATTTATCAAGTGCATCTCCGAACTGTTCCTTACGAAGTTCACGTATAAACTCTGCCAGATAATCTGTAATAAACCCATAATCATCTGTGAAATGCTCCGGTCTGAATTTTGGCACTTCCCATCCAGGCAGATAACAATGAATCCGATCAAGGAATGCTGTATCTGTCCCCATTTCTGACGGAAACGGATCAAATAAGCTTGAGGTTTTGAGCAAAGAATCTACACTTTGGTTAATGTTTCCAACGAATACCATAGACGCTGATGCAGCTTTTTCTTCCTTACCACGTGCAAAGGAACCAGATGCCATGTAATCCTTCATAATCTGGATGCCATCCTTATCCTTAAAATTGATGCCTGCAACCTCATCAAATGCCACACAATCCCACAATCCAACAAGTCCTACCGTCTTTCTGCCCATGTTATAGAACAGATTAGCAACTGTAGTCTGTCCGCCGGATACCAGAATGGAGTTAGGTGAAATTTCCTTGTATAAATGGCTTTTACCGGTACTTCTCGGTCCTAATTCGCAAAGATTGAAATTATTCTCAACCAAAGGAAGCATACGGGTAAGAAGCAGCCATTTTTCACGAATGTCAAGCATATCCGGTTCCATTCCAATAGAACGAAGCAACACATCCATCCATTCATCTTTCGTAAACTGCTTTCTTCCCTCTTTCAGCTCATTGATATCTACATGTGGCATCTGTATAGGATTTAGGTTAATAATTTTGATTGGACTGTCATTCTGATTTTTCTTCTTGGAACGAAGATGATCTCCATCTGCTGAAACTATTCCGCTGTCATAATCAGAATTACTATCATATTCCAGTCTGACAATACACCAGATACCTCCACACAAAAGTCTATCGAATTTTGTCGGATATTCTTCATCAATCGGTACACCACTCAAGCCAAGATTCGAGAAATCTGCTTCATATCTGTCTCTCTTAATATTCAAGGATACAGTTATCTTATCAATAACGGTATGACTTCCCTTTTGTCTAAGCAGAGAAAGTATCTTCTGAGCCTCATCCGGACGCACAAAATTATCAGCCAATATTTTCTTCACATTCTCTACACCCTGTTCAATAATCTCAGGATCATCCGAGCTGCAATACTGCCCCAGAAGAAACTCCAATACATATACCGGCACATTAGCACCTTCTTTAATCTTCTTTGTTAAATCTTTGCGGACAATCTTACCATCAAAATACTGGCGCAATTTCTGTTTGACAATTGTCCTCTTGTCCTCTGTTTCTATGTCAAAAGGCATTGTTCTCTACCCCATTTCCACTAAAAATTATAAGTCAAATCCAAAGTTATCCGAAAAAGCCAAATCCATGATTACCTCGTGACGGAACACCTCTACTGCATTGCTCTCGTCATACGCAACCAGATAATACTTACTTTCTTTATCGTATTTCTTATTTTTGAAAGTAAAGCGCATACGGAATAACCGTCTCTGAACATCCTCATCACGCTTGTCTGCGACATAGATGTTTTCATTAGAGATTTTCTCATTATTATCTGAAATGAAATACAGCTTGTATGTTGTGCTCTTCACAACATCACTAACCGGATCTGACTGAATAAAATCCAGACTTGTAATAAGATTGGTAATCTTCTGTACCAGGCTCACAAGCATAATCTGTGCCGGTCTTGTTTCAACTGCACCCTTATCCATCTTAATATCCAGAACCGGTACAAGCATCTCCTGCGGCGAGGAACCTCCATGCACATAGTTCAATCCCGCATTTCCCGGTGTTGAAAAAACATTCGTGCTGCAGGAATAAGAAATAACCTTATCATCATCACTTCCAAGCATATATCCCAGACCGATATTACATACGCCCTGCTCTGTGATCGGCTCTTTTGACACAATATATCTTCTTTTCACAAGTCTGTTTGAATCACTCATGCCGCCAATTTTATCACTTGCCGTTACCTTATCCCTTTTATAAATAAAACCATGATCTGCGGTCACAATAAAACGATATGTATTTCCACTGGTAGAAATCTTCTGAATTAGTTTTGCAATTTCATCGACTGCTTTCTCACAGGCTTCAAATACAGCATCTTCCTCATGCTCTCCGGTATTGTCAATCTGGTCATGATATACATAGACCACCGACTGTCCGGTAAACACATCTCTAAGCTCCTGTCCTTTCAGGTTTTTAATGTCATCAAACTGTACACATTTGCTTTCCGGCTCATACGACTGTAATACTGCCTGTCTGGCAGCTAGATCAATCGCATACCTACCATCAACAACCTCTTTAAAATCATCCGTCAATTCCAGTGTTTTATGAGGAAGCAATGCCTCCATTCCAAGTCTTGTATAAGAAGGCAGGACACTGAGCATTACCTGCAGCCTGGCACTGCACTTTGGATTATCCATCATTTTGGTATATAATTGTCTGCCGACCTCATATCGCATTGCATCAGAAATAATAACTACTGTTCTAACATTTGTGCTCTTAACAAATTTACTGAAAAAATTGCGCTGTAGTGGAATACATGTCAGTGCATTTTCCTCAAGAAGTCCTTCATTCCACTTAGGTAACAGTTCTCCCAAATATTCATTCGTATAAATGTTTTCTACCAGATCTCGCAGTTCTTCAAATTCCGTAGTATTCTCCAATTTATCATAATTCAGATAGAACACTCTGTAATGATTGTCTATCAGACAATCACCAGATATATAAGAATCTATGATTTTCTTGAATCCATTTGGTGCTTCATACTGCGCATTATTTACAATCCAGTATGCACTATCCAGCATTTCATAAATAAAAGCGTACTTGCTGCCAAAATGCATTTTTGCACGAATCCCACAAAGTTCAAAAATACTATGTCCACCAATTTCCGCAAGACAATCTTCTGCTCTTAATCTGCTGACAATCCAACGAATCATAAGTACATCTATGCAGGCAAAAGAATCACAATCAACGAATGCTTCCACTTCATACTTGCTCAGTTCTTCTGATGCATTCAGACATTCTGCAACATATTGTGACAACTCGTCATACTTTTCACGATATAAAATATTGTTCATAAGGTTGTCCAGAAATGCAATGATATTGCCTGACTTATAGGAAATAAATTTCTTCCAGCTTTTCGGCATCTCTGCATCAATGTATCGGTCTGCATAAGTTACAAACATCGTAATAACCAGCTTTTCCAAGTTTGGCGCATCCATGGAAAAGCCAAATTGCTGCTCACAAAGTTTCCAAAACTCCTTCTCTATATCATACTTTGCAAATTCTTCAAGATACTTATTATCTGTAAGGTTATCCTCTGTGATCAGCACACGAATCACCTCATCAAATGAATTGGTTCTCGTCCTGCATACTGCACTCATAATTCCGGTGAGGATATTTTCTTCATTAAAGTTTTCAATCTCCAAATCATAAAAACGCTGCAATCGCTCTTTATTTCCAAAGAACTTGATATGCTTTTCAATGATCGGCTTATATTTTTCCTCAATTCCCAGATCCACCGACAATAATGATGCTCTGTCCGCATAAAATCGTTTGGAATAAGCACAAGTATCCTCCAGATGATTTTCTGTTACTGGCGGCTTTGGAAAAGGCGCATAAATCAGATAATTGGTTGACATATCCTCTTTTTCAAGGAAATACTTCGTATAAAACTGATTATCCTTTGTAAGCTTGTATACCTTGGCATTTGTAAGCTCTACGCTATCAATATCCTCTGCGAAATCGCCTTTATCATCGTACCAGAATACCAACTTACGATGTTCCCCTGTAAATTCTGTATTCAGTTTATCTACAATCTGTTTTAAGTTCAATTCTGCCATTTACTCTCCTCTGCCACTACTTCCCAATGTCCGTTTTGGCTTGTGCCAACACGCTTTATAATACCTTTTCTCTTCCACTTATTAAGATAATATTTTACCCGGTCAATTTTCCAATCTAATTTTGCAGCCATTTCTTTCTGTGTAATATGAGGATCTTCTACAATCGACATCAACACCGCCTTGTCATCCTCACTCAACTCAGCTTGGGTAGCACCTTGGGTAGCTTGGGTAGTACCTTGGGTAGCTTGGGTAGTACTTTGGGTAGCTTGGGTAGTCACACCATTGACACCAATCTCACTTTCTACCTTTCGATACATATTTACACGGAAATCTCCATCAAAATCGACAAGTTCCGGCTTCGGCAGTCCATACTCCTCACAGGCATCAAATAATCTCGGTATTCCGGTTCCCCACTTCTCAATGATCTTCATATATGCAAAAGCTCTGGCGATTGCCGGATTTCTCGGCTTTGAATAGCCTTCCATCATTTTTGAAATCGTAACATTATTCAAAAGCATTCCCGGAGAAGTCACTTCCAATCTGTCATCAAACAATGCTACCTGGATATTTCCCGGCTCAAGATAACTGCGGTGTGCCACTGCATTCGCAATTAACTCACGAATACTATCTGTCGGAAGCTCATATACATCCTGTCTGTACATCCCCATTATCGTCATTCCCATGTTAATTTTTTCAAGGACATACTGATATGCTGCTTCCATCTGATCCTGAATGGAGCCTTCAAATTCCCTACGGTCAACAAAATGTGCACGATTCGTTCCTTTAAATACACCACATTGAATTACCGGCATTTGCGACATTTTACCTGTTAAAAGTGCATAGACATTTGTCGGATATACTCTTACCCTCTGCTTCTTTTAACACTCCCCATGAAATCAATGTATTCTTTGTTACATCTTTTATCTGTGCTTTCTCACTATCCTGCCATGTATTTTTCATGGCAGTTTCTTTCATACTTTTGCAAAGTTCCTCGATCTCGCTGTCAGAAACAGTCATATTCTGACATATCTCACTGTCAAAATAGCGATTCTGTCCCTCTAAAATCAGTTCCTTTAACATATATCCTTCCACATGTCTGGTTGTACCGGATACCCGCACATAAGTGCCATCTACCATTCCAAGTGATTTGATATAATATGGACGCTG
>DJEP01000090.1 GCA_002431915.1 Lachnospiraceae bacterium UBA5895
GCTGCCGGAACATAGAGGACTTCATCCACCTGTGCTTTCGCCGCACCGGTCATACGTCTTCTCGTGTAGGTGGACAGGGATTCCAGATAACGTCTGGAGCCCTCCGCATAGAGCACGCCCAGCGCCAGCGAAGATTTTCCCGAACCGGATACCCCGGCGATCCCCACTATTTTGTGTAAGGGAACATCCACATCTATATTTTTCAGGTTATGAACCTTTGCACCCCTTACTTTGATATGTTTTGGTTCATTGGTTTCGTTTTCCATGACAGTACTCCTCATCTTTTGATTCCATTTATTAAAACAGATCCAGCATATTATCTAAGTATATTTCTTCTCTGACCTGCAGCTGGTACTCCGGTTTCGTCATATAGTACAGTAAAAATTCCAGAACCAGTGCACTGCCCAGTCCTCGACCCTCGATCTTATAATTGGAAAATCCCATGGGCAAATAAATCTTCTGAATATCTCCCACGCTGATAAATCCGGGATTTTTCATGGCTTTGGAAAAACGATAGCCCTCTTCCGCCCCCGGTGAGGTACAACAAAAATCCGGATCCTCTCCCAGATTCCTGCGGCTGACGGCTTCGTAGCATTCCTTCCTGTCCTTACAACCGAAATAGCAGCACTCATTGCACAGAAATTCCACTTTTTCTTTCTGTGATTCTGTCAGCGTGTTTAATTTTTCATAAGCCTTGTTCAGGCGGAAATCCGGTACGACATAGCGAAAATCGTCTCTGTCGGTCTCCTTTTTAAATGCTTCAAAATCCGTCAGGACTTTCGTAGTAGAGGATACTAAATAAAGTTCCGGGTAATGACTTTTCAGATACTGTAACAGCAGGTCTGAATGGACGATCACGCCGTTTTGTATTTTTGTATTTCCCGCAAACAGGGCACAGAGTGCATTGCATTTTCTATCAGAAAGATGTTCCTCGCAAAGCTGTGAATTGCTGAAGGTCAGGCGGGCTGAAATACCGTATTCCCGTAACAATGCCAGCACTTCCCGGGCATCATGATCCTCCAGTGAGACGCGCCCGCCGCCCAATGTACAGTCCGGCGGTGCTCCGTAGATAGAACCGATGTCGCACCAGTCATAAAAATATTCCCGATGCTCACGGAATAATGGCAGAAATATCCGATATAATTCATAGAATTCAAACAGGCCGGGAAGATGGTAACAGGCCGTCCCTTTCATCCGGTTTCCTCCTTTCCAGTCATTAAAGATGTCTGACCATGGTTATATTATAGCTTATCCGGGAAAATGTAGCAATTTGATTTCAATTTGAAGAAAGCAGAGGTGTGAAATGAATTGATCTTTAATATGATTTGCTCACCCAGTCTATTTTTTATCCTTTTTACTTTCACCGTAAATGGCAATTGCAACGCACAGGATCGCCGCTGCAATCGCCAGCCAGAATGTCAGATCCATATATTGTCACTCCCAAAGTTTTCAAAATCTCTTTCTAAGGTTAGCACTCGCTAACCTCCGTGTCAATCATTCTTTCTTTGGGAAATGGGGATATCGTTATCCTTTTTTAGAAAAAAATGTCCTCCGGACGAATCTTATCTTTCTCCGTAATAGGTCTGATCACCCGGCAGGGAACGCCTGCTGCGATCACTCCAGCGGGGATATCATGGGTGACCACGCTTCCGGCTCCGATCACGGAACCCGCGCCGATAGTCACACCACCACAGACTGTGGCATTTGCTCCGATCCATACGTTCTCTTCCAGCGTGATCGGTGCGGAAGTACCGATTCCCTGACTGCGCTGTTCAGGATCCACCGCGTGTCCTGAGCATGCCAGGCAGACGCCGGGCGCGATAAATGCACCCGCACCAATATTGACAGGGGAAGTATCCAAAATGACACAGTTATAATTGATCACTGTGAGTCCATGGGTGTGAATATTAAATCCATAATCACAGTGAAAATCCGGCTCAATACCCGTCATCGGATGACAGGTTCCCAAAAGCTCCTGTAAGATCTCGCGCCGCTTCTGCTGCTCAACCGGAGCCGTTCTATTATATTCCCAGCAAAGCTGTTTTGCCCGGTTCTGCTCCTCTCCCGGGATATTTTCATAGCCGCTGGCATACGCGGCGGGGCGCTTCATAATGTCTATAACGTTCATATTTTATGCTTCCTCACTTCTAAAATCTCTTACCAAAGTATAACATAAAATAATAAAGAAAACGATCCCCCTATTTTTTCACCCCAATGAGCAGCAGCCATCTGTGGTCAAACATAATCTGATTTTCTTGGCGGTAGGGAGCAAATCCGGTTTCGGCTCCTCCAGCCAGTTCTTTATTCATTAAGTCCGTAATCTCTTTTTGGACATCCTCCGTGGTGTCAGTCAGGTTCATCCAGCTGTTCAGGTTGACCGGCACCAGCGTGGTCTCCTCGCATTGCATGCAAAAATCCTTCTGAAACAGTTTCTCGAACTCATCCCGGCTGAGGATCCTCGTGTGGGACGGATCGCGCATTCTTTCGATCTTATCGTCGATGTCCCTGAGTTCTTCTTCGGTGGCTTCCATATCCCAGACGACCAGTTTCCCGCCTTTCTTCAGAACTCTCTGCATTTCCCGGAAAGGTATTTCCGGATCTGTAAAATGATGCAGAGAAAGTCTCGTGATCACCAGATCAAAGGTTTCCGCCTCGTAGGGCAATTCTTCGGCATTGCCTGCCTGAAAAGAAATATTTTTTATTCCGTCTTCCTCTGCCAGCTTTTTCCCTTGTGCCAGCATTTCCTCCGTCAGATCCAGACATGTGATGTCTTTTACAAAAGGAGCCAGCGCCCGACCGCAGATGCAGGTTCCGGCAGCCACTTCCAGCGCATGTTCCTTGCCGTTTGCCCCGATTTTTCGAATCAGATAATTGGTATATTCTGCTTTTGACATATGATAGGCTGCGAATTTTTCCGCCTGTATTTTAAATGACTGTTTTACGGTATCATTATGATTCATGGTGAAATACCTCCTATAATGCTGTTCCTTTTTTCGGAACAAAGAAATGTTTCATGTCTGTATGCTCCAGTTTCAGCAAAGCGATCTTTTTATCGATTCCTCCCGCATATCCTGTCAGACTGCCGCCTGTACCCACAACCCGGTGGCAGGGAATGATAATGGACACTTCGTTATGTCCCACGGCTCCGCCTACCGCCTGCGCGGACATACGGGGAATATTTTGCTTTTCTGCAAGTCTCCCGGCAATCTCTCCATAGGTAATGGTCTGACCGTAAGGAATCTGTAGCAGAATCTGCCATACCTGCTGCCGAAATGTAGATCCGACAGGGTGAAGCGGCGGCGTAAATTCCGGTTCTTTCCCTGAAAAATAAATATCCAGCCAGCATTTTGCCTGCTTAAGAACCGGCGTTTCCTGCGAAATCTGCTCCTCTGGAAGCGTATTGGCGAAATATTTCTGCCCCACAAACCACAGCCCCGTCAGCCCAACCTCGTCCGCCGCCAGCAAAATATCTCCCAGGGGGGATTTATAGATGCAAGTATATACCATATTTTTATCCTCCGTTCAAAGGCTCCTATACCTCAAAAAATATATTAGAATCCTCGGGTGCCTGTGTACGTTCTGTATCTGTATAAGAACGGATTTCGGAACAAACTGTAATTTTATAGCTTTCAAACAGTTTTTCCCGTCCTTCTTTCTGGCTCATGCGATGCTGTATCACGTTACGCCAGCGTTCCACAGCAGCCTCGTCGGTCCAGACATTCATGGAAAGCAATTTGCCCTCCTCATTCAGGCTGGAAAATCGCTCCGCACGAATGAAGCCCTCAAATCCGGTCAATAACGGCTTTAACATCGCTGCCAGATCAAGATATTTCTGCATACCCGCTTTGGTAGGTTTTATTTCAAATAATACAATGATATTTTTCATTTTGTCTTCCTCTCTTTCTTTGATGTTTTTCTCCATAATCCTTCATTTCCGGTTATTGCACCGTTTTGCTTCTCGTGTTATGATTATATCGCAATATAAAGCATATAATTATCAACTTATATCCAAACAATATAATAATATCGTCAATGTAAGAGGATACTGGCTATGAATCGTGACCACTATATAAACTCTGTGAATCTGAATCAGAATACGGACTTTCCCTATCTTGTGCTGAATGTATACAACGGTAACAGTTACCCCAGAAATCCCGGGTTCCGTGTAATGCACTGGCATGAGGACATCCAGTTTATTTATGTGCTGGATGGGGAAATCGAAGTTGTCACCTTGGAGAGTCGGACCGCGTTACACAAGGGCGAGGGCTTTTTTATCAATAAAAATGTAGTGCATTTGGTAGATAAGGTGGATGCCTGTCATTATAACAGCTTTATCTTTCCGGATTATTTTCTGCGATTTTATGTAGGAAGTCCCGCAGATAAAATGGTGGGACAGATCATCGGAAAAGAGGCTTTTCCATTTTTTCGGATCGCAGATACTTTGGAAAATCAACCGGTTCTGCATACACTGAAAAAATTAGTTTCTCTGGAACAGAACAAAACCGCTCTCTATCCCTATGAAGTACTGTCAGCGCTTTCCGTTCTCTGGCTGGAATTCTGTCGTATCGTACCGGTGGTCGGAAAAGAATCCGTCAAAAAAAATAGCCAGATTCCCGGTCGAATGGCTATTTTTCTACAGTATATTGAATCACATTATAAAGAAGATATCTCTCTGGAAATGCTTGCCGGAAGTGCAAATGTAAGTAAATCCGAGTGCCTGCGCTGTTTTAAGACAACGCTTCAGGCAACACCTTACAAATACTTGATGGAATACCGGTTATCCCGGGCGGCTGACCTGTTAAAAAACACGGATCTGCTGATAGAAACCATCGCTTCCGAGGTTGGTTTTTCGCATGTGAGCCACTTTGGAAAATGTTTCCGGGAAAAGACCGGTCTGTCTCCCCGGGAATATCGGGCAGGCTGTTAGCTGTCCCCCTAAAAACTCCACGGCAGATAAGCCGCAAGAATTGCCAGCAGTACCGCCGGCAGCATGTTGGCGACTTTTAATTTCTTGCCCCAGACAAGGTTAATTCCAATGCAAAAGATCAGGACGGAACCGATCAGTGACAGATATGCCACCGCCGTGGGCGTCATGATTGGGGAGACCAGTCGGGCCAGCAGCGTTATGGCTCCTTCAAACACAAACACGGGAATGGCAGAAAATATCGCACCCTTTCCCAGAGAGGATGTCATCACCGCTACAATGATGAAGTCCAGCACGGATTTCACTGCAAGGGTCGAATAATCTCCCAGCAATCCATCCTGTATCGCCCCGACGATAGCCATGGCTCCGATGGAGACGGTAAGAGATGCCGTCACAAAAGCATTCACAAAGCTTACGTCGCCGCCATTTCCGGTTTTCTTCTTGAGCCATTCTCCGAATTTCTCAAAACCATTTTCAATTCCGATCAGCTCACCGATCATGGTACCCAGCGCCAGACATAACACCACCAGCATGGATTTCCCACTGGTAATCTCTGCTCCGTCGATCTGTAACATTCCTTCCATGGCGCCTGCGATCGCAATGAACAGAACGCTGACTCCGCAAGCCTTATTCAGTGCTTCCTGCTGTTCCGTTTTGAATAATTTTCCAACCAGCTGCCCTATCAGTCCACCGGCTACGATGCTGACGCTGTTGATCAGTGTTCCCAGTCCTATCATTGGTTTTCCTCTGTTTTTATAATGTCTGTTATCCCCGGAAGCAGTCCTCGACCTGCTTCACGATTGCTTCATCCAACCAGCCCTTATTTGCCATATCCCGTAGGATCTCACAGGCTTTTTCGTGAGGCATTCCCTGTTTATAAGGACGACTTTCAGTCAGTGCCTGGTAGATGTCGATGCATGCCATCATGCGCTCCTGCGTGTTCAGTTCTGCGGCAGTCTTGCCAAAGGAATAGCCGGTTCCGTCCAGCCGCTCATGGTGGAATGCCGCCCAGTCGCGGATCTCGTCAAAATCATCAATATCGGACAGAATGTAATACGTATATGCCGCATGATGCTTCATCACGGCAAATTCATCCTCCGTAAGTTTTCCCGGCTTTTCCAGGATTTCATTGCCCACCGCCACTTTTCCGATGTCGTGCAAAGCTCCTGCCAGGTACATTCTCTGCACCGTCTCTTCATCAAATCCCATATAGCGGCTCAGTCGTTCCGCATCCTCCGCTACACCAATGGAATGCGTGCTGGTAAAGGGAGACTTATAATCGACGATCTGCGCGAAAAATCGGGCCAGTTCCTTGATCTGTGCGAAGCTTAACTCCTGCTTGATACGAGGGATCTTCTCCCACAGGCTTTTCTCAAAGCTGTCCTCTCCCAGCGTTAGGAAATGGGACTCCGGAAATGCCTGCAGAAAAGCATCCACACATTCTTTGTCCACAATGGTTCCTTCATTTTTGCGAAGATATCCATACACTTCGTAGAAAGTATCCCCTGCAAATCCCTTTGCACCGTATGCCCGGTCCAGCATATCACTCAAATGAATCATCCGTGAAAAAAGAGGAACCTCCTCCCATTTTTTTCCAAAAGGCCCGCTTCCGTTGGCATTTTCATGGTGATACAGGATCACATTTTTCACATCGGTGTGAAACGGAAGGGTCTGTATATTTTTTTCACCCAGAGTACAATGGATCCCCAGTCCCGGCAGCCCGGGGGCTGTTTCAAACTGTACAATGTCATTATGTAATTCTTCCTGAATATACTGGGTCAGCGCATTATCATGCAGCAGCGCACATGCCGCCAGATCCTGCAGGCTTTCGCCGTGGATTCCCAACTGCTCCGCCGTGCAGACACTCATATAGGCCACTCGTTTCGCGTGTTTGTCAGACACATGCACCAGCTCCGCCTCCACACAGTCCAATGCATACGAACAGGCTGCCAGTAAGCCTAAAACGTCCAATACCATTATTTTATCTCCGTTACTCTTTTGTTATATTCCTCTTCCAGTCCCCACCGCTTGCAGTTCTCTGCCAGTTCCGCCAGCGAATATCTGAAGTAATCCAGAGGCTGTTCCTTGGTGATTTCCACGGCGAAACGAAGATTTTTATAAATCTTCTTCATTCCCCAGATGACATCCTCCCAAGGCGTTCCTTCTGGAACTCCATTCACAGATTCATCCGCATAGACCACGTTTTTGGCACCCGCCTGATACAGAAGATCGAAATAGGCTTTCATTTCCACTTCGTTCAGTTTCTCATGAATAAAAATAAGACCCTCCCCGTATCCCGTAAAAGAAGATTTGCCAAGATACCTGCACAACATCTGCTTTAGCATTTTTTCCGCACAGGTATAGTCGCTGATTCTTCCCAATACGATCGGAGAAAAACCAATAGAATTAGCCGGAAGAGTGTCTAACATAGTTTCACACTCTTTTCCGGCTTTTATCATTTTCCCTGTTTTTTCAAAAATGACCAGAGATTTCTCATCATATTTTACTTTTTTCCTGTAATCATAGATCTTAACATCTGCGCAAAGCTCTAAAGGGGTAAACTTTTCCATCAAGACACCTCCATCCGTTTCTGGAATAAGTATACCTCTTCTGTCCTGCCAGTTCAATCCGGTTCTTTTTTTCATCGGAAAAATAGAATTCATCATGTGCAACTATTCAGAGCCATGTAAATATAATCAAATGAGTGTCGAATGCTTACAAATACAACTCTTCCACTTGTGCCGCTGTTTTGCCGGTGTACTGCACGGCAATGCGGTTCTCGGGATGTGCGTCTGTCAGATACAGCACGCACAGGAAGATCCATTCCAGAGGTTTCATGATAAAATACACCAGATCCGCGGTGTATTTGCTGTGGATCAGTCTCGCCACGGGGAACCCGCAAGTATCATAAAAATGCCGCAGCGCCCGATGGAATCCGGGAGTCCGTTCTTCCAGCACCTGTTCAAAAGCATTGGCAATGCACAACTGACGGTTCACAATGACTTCGTGCCCATGCCGTCTCCCCAGGCGGATGGGTTTTACGACCGTTTCATGTCCACCGGCAGCTACCGTACACAGATAATGTTCATCATACATGACATTCTGCGGTGCCTCTCTGAGAGACAGGTTCCAGTCGCTGGTCTCCGTGAATGCTTTGATGACGGAATCCGGTGCCTGCCCGAACAGCATAAGGATACCAATCAGGATTCCCAGAAGCGGAAACATCAAAAGCAGTGCCAACACGGGCCACCATGCCGCCTTCCGCAGAATTCTGTCGCACCAACGCAGCACGGGATTCTGACAGATCTTACCCGTTCCGAAGTGCTCTTCCTCCGCATTCTGCACCAGCGCATTCCATTCCCGTATTTTCTTCAAAAGCAGTCTCACCACAAGCAGCACACAGCACAGCGGAAATAATAACAAATATCCGTCCATCCATTCCGTTGGCTTGAAGATCTGCACGGTAAACAGGATTAATGCCAACAGTCCCAGATACATTGCGGAAATCGACAGGACTGTCACAAGTGGCGGCAACTTCCGAAGCGGAATGCTTTGCAGGATCTCATATCCCAAAAACGCCAAAAACAGAAGCACAATAAAAGTCACCATAGAACCACTGTAAATCGGTGTATGCCTGTTGGCATTGTGTAGCTGCTTCGGCCAGTCAGCGGATGTCACATTCATAATCATTCCCAGATAGCAAAGTTCATAGAATCCGCCCAGCCAGAATACATGCTGATCGAACAGCCAGTCTCCCTTCACCGGGCGCCCCCATTCCTCACTGATCAGGCAGATTACTTCACTGATGGTCAGCACCACGGGGAATACGAATACAGCTCCTATCAATACTCCCCAGGCAAATAATTCCGTAAAAGCCTTGATAATCTCTAAAATATAATCTTTTTGTCCCCACTTAACGACAGAGTCTATGATCAGTAAAAGCGCGAGCCCCAACCCGGCAACTATGGAAATGATCCACGCAAGCAGTACCGGATGATTTCTGTAAAATCTTATTTTTTCCGTATTCGTTTCTTTATTTTCCATCCATTCTTGCCTCTATCTGTTTCCGTGCCATATATCTGGAGATATTAAATGTCCGCAGAGATGTCTGATCCAGACGCTTCTTATTATGGTTCAGGTAATAATATCCGAATCCTTTCGGCTGATAACTCCCCCACCACTGGGTCTCCTCCATAATATCTGTGGGTCTCTCCAGTTCATAGGCGCTGAAATCATATCCCAGACTCTCCATATAAGGAATGATAACTGGTGCCGCATCCGCACTGAGATCACTCAGATAAGAGAAGTCACTGTATTCCGATCCCCGGAAAAACGGTCCGGCAAAAAAGTCATCCCCATAATCCTGTGCCACGGATTCCTCCCAGCCTGCACCGTCCGCGCCGGGCGCATTGGCTATATTCACCCGGGCAATGATATAATCGGGATGGCTGAAGGATAATGCCAGATATAACACCGTAACCATCACAACACCGTAACGGAACAGCGGAAAGCTTTCTCTGTAAATGTTGATCAGTACACCGATAAACATGACGAATAATACCGCCAGCATCCACAATACGAAGATCCTCAGGAAGGTCAGATAATAATACCGGATGTAAATGATCATACGCATCACACTGGATGCAATCATAATAAAAGTGCATAATGACATAATCGTCATAATTACTTTCAACACCTTGCTTTCTTTAAAAAAGCTGAGGCACACCAGTACCAAAATCAGATTCAGAATGCTGACTGCCAGCAGTTGGAAAAATCCCTCTCTTGCGTACTGTGCGTAAGTATAGCCCTCCGGCAGCTGCATTTTTCCTAAGAATAATCCAAAGATCTGGATACCGGAAAACAGCAGATACAAAAGTGACAACAGTGACATAATTGTAATTGCCAGTACCGGTTCACCCTTTCTGCGGTCCTTTACTTCCTCCGGGATGCTTTTCTTACACAGATAGGAAGTCAGTGCGTAGGAGGCAAAGAACAGAAACGTTACCCGGAAAACCACATTAAATATATTGCCCGGGCGGATCCAGTTCATGAAATCTGTTGTCATCTTACGGAATACCGCGTCGGCAGAGCTTAACAGTCCGGCAGCGATGAGCAGAATAGGAAGTGCAACTATCGCTCCCAGCAGCCCATACCATACTTTTTTATTAATTTTTCCCTTTTGCTGGAAATAGGCTTTTCCGTCGGAGAAGGGCTTGCCCAGTTCGCCGAAGCTCATAACTACCAACCGGCAGATGCTTCCCACATATTTTCCCAGATTCCACTTTTGGGTATCAAAATATTGATTCAGCAGCAGACACATTACCAGCAGGAACACCGCCAGCTTATTCAGGCTGATGATCGCCCATCCGTCGGTGCAGAAGGTGGACACCCCCAAGAGCAGAATGCTGATCATGTAAAAGGCGCTTCCTTTTTTCAAGGTAATCTCCAGTTTTGACAGTGAGAAGACAAAATACAGTAAAGTGCCTGCGAGAAAAAAAGGGAATGTGATTCCCGAGCCGTTATGAAACATGCAAAATGCATAGAACACGGCATAGAGAAAAGTTACCGGTCCAAAAAAATTAAATTGTTCCTTCCTGCGTTTTGTCCAGACAGTTTCCGGCTGTTCCACCACCCGGACTACGTTCTGTCCGGAGATCTGTCCCTGCTTTACTGAATTTGTTTCCTGTACTACTGTATTTTCCTGCATTGTAATCTCCCCCCTCTCAGGTTTTATTTGTTTTCTTCTTTTGCATCTTCTACATACTCCAGAATGTCTCCCGGTTGGCAATGTAATACCTCACAGATGGATTCCAATGTAGAGAAACGTATGGCTTTTGCCTTATTATTTTTCAGGATGGACAGATTGGCCTGCGTCAGATCCACCTGATTCGCCAG
>DJEP01000107.1 GCA_002431915.1 Lachnospiraceae bacterium UBA5895
AGCTCAGCTGGGAGAGCATCTGCCTTACAAGCAGAGGGTCATAGGTTCGAGCCCTATAGGCCCCATTTTTATGCCCGAAACTTAAAAACGTCTTATGCGTATGCATTGAGGCGTTTTTTTGTGTAGCGATAAATAACCGATTGTGAGTTTTAGTCCGCGGGACACATTGACGAAAAACAAAAGAATCGTTATGATGAAGTAATACAAGTATGGAAAATGTGAACAATGAGGCACAGATCATGCAGGAACGCATTCGGGACAAGCTGGAGGAACATCTGGTGCAGGTGGGATTTTTCCAGCATGAGCGTCTGATCCATCTGATCGTTACGGTGACCTTTGCATTATTGGAAATATTGGCGATCATTTTAAGTGTGATTTCCGACAGCCTTTTTACATTATTGCTTCCGGTGGTGATACTGATTCTGTTAATTTCGTATATTCGCCACTATTACATTCTGGAGAACGAAGTGCAGAAGATGTATGTGCAGTACAATCGAATGCGGAGACTGCAACGGACAGCAGCCGGGGGAAAAATCGACAAGCCGGAGGAAAAATCGCTTTCGCAGACCCTACAAAATCCGGCAGGCTGATTACAGCAGGCAGTTTACAGGCATAGGATAAAAGGAAGATTTTATAGTGAATTTTACAGAAAACGTATCGAATCCGGGAGGTACTGAAGTCCCCTTTTCGATACGTTTTTCTGTGCATATTATTGTATCTGAAAAAGGATTCGTTTATAATAAAAATAACAAGGTAATAAAGGGAGGCGGCAGCATGAAAATTATCCATTGCGCGGACATTCATCTGGATTCTAAGATGAGTGCAAATCTGACAAAAGAAAAGGCAAAAGAGCGGAAGACGGAATTGCTGACCACCTTTCAGAATATGGTGGAATATGGGGCATCACACGAGGTGGATGCCATTCTCATAGCGGGAGATCTGTTTGACACGAAAAATGTATCCGCGACCGCAAGAAATATTGTGAAGGACCTTATACAGGGACATCCGAGCATGGAATTTTACTATCTGCAGGGGAATCATGATGAAGGCAGTTTTACAGGAGGCTTGTCGGAAATCCCGGAGAATCTGCATTTGTTCGGCAGCAGTTGGACGAGCTATGAGGTAAGTAAAAAAGTATGTATTACCGGTGTGGAACTGAACCCGGAGAACAGCGGAAGCATCTGTCACACACTTTCTCTGGATGCGGATCGGATCAACATTGTCACCCTGCACGGACAGGAATCGGAATACAGTGCAAGGGACAAGGCAGAGATCATCCATCTGACGGCGTTGAAAAATAAAGGCATCGACTATCTGGCGCTGGGGCATATCCATAGTTATAAAAAAGAGCGCCTGGATGGAAGAGGTGTGTACTGTTATCCCGGATGCCTGGAGGGCAGAGGGTTTGATGAGTGCGGGGAACACGGTTTTGTGATGCTTTCCATCGATGAGGCAGCAGGCACCATGGAGAGCCGCTTTGTTCCGTTTGCCGCCCGGAATCTCTATACGATCCCCGTGGACATCACCGGTTGTAATTCTACGATGGATATCCTGGATCGCATGAAAAAAGAAACCGCGGAGAAGAATTATCCGGCGAAAAGTCTGGTGAAATATGAACTGACGGGAAAAATCGATGTGGAGAGTGAAAAGGATACGGATTTTCTGCTGCATCAGTTTGCTGACCGTTTTTATTTTGTGAAGCTCAGGGACAGTTCGGAATATCTGGTGGATTATGTTTCTTTTGCAAAAGATATGTCTCTGAAAGGAGAATTCATCCGCACGGTCATGGGCAGAGAAGATCTGTCAGAAGAGGATAAGGCGGCAGTGATCCATTACGGACTTCAGGCACTGGCCGGAGAGGAGATTCTGGACGCATGAGGCTGATACGTTGTCATATTGAAAATTTTGGAAAACTGAGTGATTTCACCTGTGATTTTTCCGAGGGATGTAATACGATCTGTGAAGAGAACGGCTGGGGAAAAAGTACCCTGGCGGCATTCCTGCGGGTTATGCTTTATGGATTCCGTGGTGAGGGCAAGAGAGATCCACTGGAAAATGAGAGAAAGAGATATACTCCCTGGCAAAAGGGGGTCTACGGGGGTGAATTACAGTTCGAGAGTGACGGGAAAGTGTATTCCGTGCGGAGAATTTTCGGTAATAAAGCGGCTGAAGATGAATTTCAGCTGACGGATGTCCGGACGCACTTACCCAGCAGTGATTTCACGGAAAAGCTGGGAGAGGAACTGTTCCGAATTGATGCAGGCTCTTTTGAACGGACGATCTTTATCTCGCAGAATGACTGTGAGACTTTTGTTACCGACAGTATCAATGCCAAGATCGGTAATCTGGCGGAGAATACGGATGATATCAATAATTTCGAGACGGCGGACAAGCGGCTGAACGATCTGTTAAACAGTATGTCTCCTTCGAGAAAAACCGGTGCCATTCGTAAGTCCAGGGACCGTATCACGGAGCTTAAGGTGCAGATCCGCAACGGACAGGAAATACAGAACACCATGGAAAGCATTGATGCCAGAAAAAAGACCGCCATCGAAGAACGGGAAAAGCTTTCTGCGGAACTGACCGAATTGCAGGAGAAACAGCAGAGACTGGGGGGGTATAAGGACCGGCAGGCAAAGCGGGAAAAATATCTGGATCTGCGGACCAAGCTTGCGGAGAGAGAAAAACTGTTAAAAGAAGCCGAAGGGTATTTTAACGGTGTAATTCCTTCTGAGACAGATCTGCGGGAAGAAGCTGCAGCCTGTAATCAGGGAATCAGTATTCGCAAGGCGATGGAAATCTATTGCCTGACGGAAGAAGAAAAGGAACAGCTGAAGGTTCCGTTTCCCATGGTGGATCGGGAACAGCTGGAGGAAAAATATACGGAGGCAGAGGAACTGGAACGGCTGAAAAACAGATCCAGAGACAATGCCATGTCCGCAGAAGAGACCAGACGATTGCAGGAGCTCACCGAGTATTTTGCAGACGGAATGCCGGAAGAAGAGGAAATTATCCGGGTAAAAGAAGCCTGGGCAGACCGCCTGGAGAAAAAGAGTCTGTTGCAGGCCAAGGGGATACAGATAAAAACCCTGGAATCCATACAGGCACAGGAAGAGGCACGACTGCAGAGAGAATGGGAGAACGGTAAAAAACGAAAGAAGTTGTTGATTTTATTGGGAGGTTTGCTGATTTTCGGTGGGATTCCGGTGATTTTTCTGGGACAGATCATAATCGGCGGAGTTCTGGCAGCACTGGGAGCAGTGACGGTGATCGTTGCACTGGTTGTGACGGCAGGAATCGGAAATGCGCAGAGTGCGGAGAATACAGAGCTTTTGGGATTGCAGCGGGAATTAGAGGAGCTGGAGGCGGAGATTGAGACGGAGGGCAGACAGATCGAAGACTTCCGGCAGCGCTGGGGAATCCGTGAGAGCAGTGATCTTACTTCCGGACTTGTGGAATTGCAGAATAAACTGCGGGATTATGAGATACTCAGCCGCAGGGAGCAGCAGGCGGGAGCAGACCGGACTGCTGCAAGGATCGGGGAACTGGAGGCTGGTCTGAAGCATTTTCTGGCAGCATACGGAGAAGTACGGGAAGAGCAGAACTACCTGGCAACGTTGCATGATCTGACCGGAAAATACAGACAAAGGCAGCTTCTGGAGGAAAAGCAGAAGCAGTATCGGAGACAGAAGGAACAGTATGAAACGCTGAAAGAAAAAGTGAAAAGCTATCTCCTGTCCCTGCATCTGATTCCGGAAGAACCGTTGGAAGAGCAGCTGACAGAGTTGGAAAATCACAGAAAAGATTATGAGAAAGAACTACTGGAGTACAGACGAAGTGAGCAGGAGCTGAAACAATTTGAGGAGCAGGAAGACATTCCGGCACTCCTGGTCCTGAAGGCTCCGGAGGGGGAAGAATCCCTGGAGAGTCTGTCGGAAGAAATGAAAGTCCTCTCTGAGCGTATGGAGGATCGTTTCCGGACCATCCAAAGTTATCAGGAGCAGCTTTCCAGCCTGCAGGAATCCTGGGAAAACATAGAAAATATGGAGGATGAACTGGAGAATCTGCAGGAGGAGACAGAAGAAAAATCAAAACAATACAGACTACTGGAGGTGACGAAGGGTCTGCTGGAAGAGGCCAAAAGTTCGTTTACCGCGAAATATACGGAACCGGTGATGACCGGATTCCGTAAATATTATCAAATCCTGACGGGAACGAAATGTGAAAATTATCAGATGGATGCCAACACCAGGCTTCAGGTCATTGATGGAAATATGCCAAGAGAGATCGGGTATATGAGTCTCGGAAACAGAGATTTGATCGGCATCTGTATGCGAATGGCGCTGGTGGAGGCTATGTACGGAGAACGTAAGCCTTTCCTGATCCTGGATGATCCTTTTGTGAATCTGGATGAAAACCGGACAGAGGGAGCCAGAAAATTCCTCAATGCCATTGCAAAAGAGTACCAGGTGATTTATTTTACCTGTCACAGCAGCAGGAAATAGGGATAGAACACAAAAGAAAATGATTTACATGAATTTGTGGATTTCCTGCAAAAACATTTCGGCAGCTTTTGATAAAAAAGCTGCCCTTTTCCATATCAGGGCATAATGAATTTCTAACGGAGGGTTTAGGGGACGAAAACAAACATCCGGTTCCAAAACGGAAGAAAGCAGGTCTTTGGTGGTCAGATAAAACCCTAATCCGCTTCTGATAAATTTGACCGGAGAACCATTGACAACATTGTAGGTGGCAGCAATGTTGAAGTTTTCAATAGCAGTATCAGCCCAATGAGAAATCAGCTGCTGCAGACCGGCTCTTCGATGAAAAATAGGAGCAACTTCACCACTAATCTGTGGGTTGTTAGAGCTTAAATCATATTCCGTTTTTTCCACTAATGACAAAATTTCTTCGGCATGCTTTCTGAGAAGAATACCGTCTTCCGTCAACGTGACTTTCCGCTTGCCACGAATCAGAAGCTGTTTTCCCAGTTCCTTTTCCAGATCCATTAACTGTTTTGAAAGATATGGCTGTGAGATATGCAGGCTCTCCGCAGCCCTTGTAATATTCTCTTCTTTGGTAACGGCAAGAAAGTATTGCAAAGTCCGTAATTCCATTCTTATCACCTCAAATCCAGTTTAATGCTCATTATCATTCCTTTCAATTATGATTAATCATTCTATATAAGTATTTGTTATTTTTAACAAAGGAGATTATACTTTTTACTGGCATCAAAGTCGGGGACTTTTGACCCCGGCATCATGTAGATAAGAGGATTAAGAGAAATGATGGAAAAGCAAAAACGAAAACCGCTGGATATGTTACACGGTTCCATTTGGTATAAGCTGCCGGTATTTGCATTCCCGGTGGCGGCAACCGCTATTTTAGAGCAGCTTTTTAATGCTTCTGATATTGCTGTCGTCGGGAATTTTACCGGAGACGGAAAGACAATCGCAGTAGCGGCAGTTGGAGCGAACAGTTCGATTATTTCATTGATCGTCAATCTGTTTGTTGGAATTGCACTTGGAGCAAATGTTGTCATTGCCAATGCCATCGGAAGAAAAGATAAAGAAGCTGTTACAAAGGCGGTTCATACTTCGATTATTATTGCACTGCTGGCAGGAACCGGTGTCTCCATTGCGGTAAGCTCCGTTTTACTGTTTTATCGCCTTGTGAAAACCAAAGAACTGATTCATGTAGAATGGAAGGAACTGAAAATTGACCGGAAAATATTAGGACAGATCATGAAAATCGGTTTGCCGGCAGGTATACAGAGCGCTGTATTCGCAATAGCCAATATCGTAATCCAGTCAGCAATCAACAGTCTCGGAACAGTCGTTATGGCAGCCTCGTCAGCAGCTTACAATATTGAGATTTTTGCGTATGATATCCTGAATTCATTCAGTCAGGCGTGCACGACTTTTGTGGGACAGAACTACGGTGCCGGACAGCTCAGACGATGCAGAAAAATATTGATTTTGTGCATTGTTGAGGATGCCGCCAATCGGTTACGGAGTATTCCGCATGACGGTTCCGGAAGAATGTGAGAATGCAGTTGTACAGGCAGTTAAAACGGGTTACCGGCTGATTGATACTGCGGCTGCTTATGAAAATGAAGCTGCCGTTGGAAAAGCAATCAAGCGTGTTATTGCAGAAGGAATTGTTCAAAGAGAAGAATTATTTGTTACTACAAAACTTTGGATTACGGACACTTCTTACGAAAAAGCAAAAGAAGGATTCCGGCGTTCCCTTGATCGTCTGGGGGTGGATTATGTGGATTTATATCTGATTCATCAGCCATACAATATTATTACGGAGCATGGCGTGCCTTAGAAGAACTGTATGAAGATTTCCTGTTTTTTAACAAGGTAAAACAGGCAGTAAATCTGATTGAGTGTAATGCGTATTTTCAGCGTGAAGATGAGTGCAGGTATCTGAAAGAACAAAACATTCTGATGCAGGCATGGTCACCTCTTGCTGCTGGAAAAGAAGATCTTTTTACCAATGAAATATTATGCAGCATCGCACAGAAGCATCACAAATCAGTGGCACAGGTTGTTTTAAGATGGCTTGTACAAAGAGGAATTGTCCCGGTTGTAAAGTCTGCGAACCCTGTAAGAATGAAAGAAAATCTGGATATTTTTGATTTTGCCCTGTCCGAAGAAGACATGAAGCAGATTACGTTACTGGATACCGGACACACTTACGCAACAGCACGTAATACCGGAAAAGCAGTGACGGAATTCCTTGAAAAAGCAAATCAGTATCACGTATAAGGAGTTTTGAAGATTTGGTATCCATTTTGATATGAGCAGTCCGGGCTCCGGCAAACGCTTGAAAAGATTCCTATGTCGGAGGTGTTCGGCGGAACTAAGGTTATAAAGCAGAGACTAATAATAACAGCGTAAATATCCAAAGATATTCACGCTGTTAGTTTATTCTTCTATGGGATTATCATCTTCCCCGCTCCCGGCAGCCCGCACGGCAATTCCGTTGACTTCGATATTGCCGTCCAGTTCGATGACGAGGCACTGTCTGCCGTCGATCAGTTTCGTATTGACGAGATCCGTGCGCTCGGGATTGACTTTGATGACCACATCCGGAGTCTTCACTTCAAAGCTGCGGGGATTGTAGACATTGCTCATCATGAGAGCCGTGTTCTCTCCGGCAGTCTCATCGAAACACTGATCGAAGACTTCCATACGGTCATTGGTCACACCGCTGCTGGCGAAGATCGTTTTCACTTCATTTTTATCCAGCATGACAGGTTCGGGATCTTCCTTATGCTCCTGGGCGATTTCACTCATTTTTTCATGAATATTCTTCACTACTTCAATGGCACAGGTATCGCCTAATGTCTCCTCCACCAAAGTCTGGAAGGTCTCCTTCTGCCCGCCGGCGGACAGGGGAAGGGGACAGCCTAACATCAGGTCGACAAAGTTCTCCTTTAATTCCTCCGCATCCTTGGAATAGTACAGTGTGCTGTGCAGATCCGTACTTCTGTCATTGAACGCGGGGAACAGGAAGGCTGCATCCGGCATGCCGACCACCCAGTCGCGGATACGGTTCTGGAAGGTATTTTCCACAGCGTTGTAACTTAAGCCCGGCTTGGACAGATCCACAGGGCAGATGCAGGTGAGGATATATTCGTATACTTCATCGGAAGCGTCCTCCATCTCGATACCGTCTCTGGTACGACCCGGCACGTCGTAGGCATCATGGATCAGCAGGATCAGATAATTGCCTACATATTCATAGGATTCGATGATGCGGTCGTAGAACTGCTCCAGCAGAGCATCATCCTTCAGACGGCTGTCCCGCAGACGTAAGAGGAATTCTTGTGTGCCGCCTTCCGTCTCACTCTTTAACGGAAATTCAAGATTCAGCAGGTTCTTGCCGATGGTGCCGGACAGACTCTTACGCAGAATCTCGAAGTACTTGAACATCTCCTCCTCCGGCAGTGCCAGAAAGGCCTGTTTTAATTCCGTCTTTTTATTTTTTTCTCCATCCACATAGCATCCGCAGATCCGGGTGATGGAGCAGTTTTTCGGGGTGAACAGCTTTTTGATCTCGCTGATTTCCTGTTTTGTCATGAGAGTACCTTCTTTCTGTTATCCATTTCGGATGAATAGTTACAGTATATAATAATTTTTTATGGGGGACAAGTGAATTCAGGTTATAGAATTTTTAGAAATCCTTCATTTTACTATAATTGTTTTCTGACAAATAAGGTGTTATTATAACATCATCAAGAAAAGCCAATCACCACAGGCGACATACAGTGATGATCCGGAGACGATTTCACCGCCCCCGCGCTGGCAGAAAGAAAGAGGCGCGTATTTATGGAACAACATGATTTGAGCAAGATCCAAAAATTACAGGAGAAAGGAAAATCCGACAAGATTATCAAATATCTGAGTTCTTCCGATGATACAGTGGTGGTAGCTGCACTTGAAGCTCTGAGCCAGATCAAAGATGAAGACAGTGTCAACAGCATTGCCCACATGATCGATAATCCGGATGCTAAGATCCGAATGGAAGCAGCAAAGGCATTGGGAAGTATCGGTACCGAATATGCCAAAACCTATCTGTTGCACAGACTGAATGCGGAACAGGATGAAACCGTGAAGACAGCCATCAAGGATGCCCTTCACACCCTGGCAGAGCATCATTAATTAGCTTTACTCGTAGTTTTTCTACTTATACATTTTCCCTCTTATTGGCGTCCGGATGATTCCGGGCGCCTTTTTTATACATTTTTTTATTCTGCGAAATTTGGAAAAATCTTGCGACGGGTTCTGCTTGAAGCCATGCGGCATATCTATTTATAATAGAACGGTACGTGAAAAAAGTAGTTTTGTAGTCATGGAGGTAGTTTAATGGAAAAATTAAACATTACAACTACAAAGGATAATGAAAAAGTATACAAAATCCTGGGGGATCTGATGAATGCCAACAAGGAATTCCAAATTATGATCACGGTTCCTTCTACGAAAAACGCCAAAGACAGTGCAGAAAAAGTGACAGAAAAGAAGGAACAGGCCCCGGAAGTCATCCATGACCTGGAAAAAGATGTCACGGATATGATCCATGAGATCGGAGTGCCTGCACATATCAAAGGATACCAGTATTTGCGGGAAGCCATCATGATGTCGGTGGAGGATCCGACCATGATCAGTTCCATTACGAAGATCCTGTATCCCACCATTGCCAAGCGTTTCCAGACCACACCCAGCCGTGTGGAACGTGCCATCCGTCATGCCATCGAAGTGGCCTGGAGCAGAGGACGCATGGAGACGTTGGATGCCATGTTCGGCTACACTATCGACACAGGCAAAGGCAAGCCCACGAACTCCGAATTTATCGCTCTGATCGCCGACAGAATCCGACTTTCCTACAGATCCTGACAGACTCTAAAAGATTTGTAAAATGTCTGTGCCCTCTTTTCTACGAATCGTAAACATGATATAATCAATCTGTGTTTTGAAATACAAGCCGTAGCATATGTGGAGGGTTTACATGAAAAAAATTCTTTTTGCCGCATCGGAAGGCGTACCTTTTATCAAGACCGGAGGACTTGCGGATGTCGTAGGATCTTTGCCGAAGTATATTGACAAGGAGTATTTTGATGTAAGAGTGTTTATCCCGAAGTATATCTGCATGAAGCAGGAGATGAAGGATAAACTGAAGTATGTGACACATTTCTACATGGATTTCAACTGGCAGAATGTGTATGTAGGTGTACTGGAGGCGGAGGAAGCCGGAGTACATTACTATTTCATCGACAATGAGAGCTATTTCGGAGGCTTCAAGCCTTATGGGGATGATCCCAGATATGAGATCGAGAAGTACGCTTATTTCTGCAAGGCAGTGCTGTCGGCATTACCGCTTCTGAATTTCCAGCCGGATCTGATCCACTGTCATGACTGGCAGACCGGACTGATCCCCGTATATCTGAAGGAGCGTTTCCACGGTGGAGATTTTTACCGCAATATCAAGTCCGTTATTACCATACATAACCTGAAGTTCCAGGGAAAATGGGATGTGAAGACGGTACAGAGCATCACCGGGCTGCCGGAGTATTATTTTACCTCTGACAAGCTGGAGGCTTACAAGGATGCGAACTTGTTAAAGGGCGGTATTGTATTTGCAGATGCGGTGACTACCGTGAGTGATACCTATGCGGAGGAAATCAAGACACCGTTCTACGGTGAGGGGCTGGACGGACTGCTGCGTGCGAGAAGCCATGATCTGCGCGGTATCGTCAATGGTATCGACTATGAAGAGTTCAATCCGGAGACGGACAAAAATATCGTAAAAGCCTACAATGCAGTGAACTTCCGCAAGGAAAAAGTGAAAAACAAACGTGCCCTGCAGGAAGAGTTGGGACTTCGCGTGGATGATAAGAAAATGATGATCGGTCTGGTATCCCGACTGACAGACCAGAAGGGTCTGGATCTGATTGCTTATGTAATGGATGAATTATGTCAGGATGATATTCAGTTCGTAGTACTGGGTACCGGTGAGGAACGTTATGAGAATATGTTCCGTCATTTCGACTGGAAGTACGGTGATAAGGTATCCGCCAATATTTATTATTCGGACGCATTGTCCCATAAGGTATATGCGGCATGTGACGCTTATCTGATGCCGTCCCTGTTTGAACCCTGCGGACTGAGTCAGCTGATTGCACTGCGTTACGGCACTGTGCCCATCGTTAGAGAGACCGGTGGACTGAAGGACACCGTACAGCCTTACAATGAGTATGAGAGTACCGGTACAGGCTTCAGCTTCAAGAATTATAATGCACATGAAATGCTGAATACAATCCGTTATGCGGAGCATATTTACTATGACAGGAAGAGAGAGTGGAATAAGATCGTGGATCGTGCCATGGCCGTCGACTATTCCTGGAAAGTATCCGCCGGAAAATACCAGGAAATGTATGACTGGCTGATCGGATAAAGAACTGAAATAAGGTAAGATAACATATGGCAGATAAGAACAGTTCCAAGAACAATTTTATCATGCAGGCGGGTATTCTGGCAGCAGCCGGAATCATCAGCAGAATTATAGGGCTCCTTTACAGGGGCCCTTTACAGAGTGTCATCGGAAATCTCGGACTGGGGTATTACCAGTCTGCTTATAACTATTATACGATCATTCTGTTAATTTCCTCCTACAGTATTCCTTCGGCAATCTCCAAAGCCATCGCTCAGAAGCTGGGAGAGAAGGAATACCGCAACGCGCACAGACTGTTCCATGGGGCCATGATCTATGTACTGGTGGTTGGCGGTATTGCCAGCCTTTTTCTGTTTTTCGGAGCGGGATTGTTCGTGTCGGGAGCAGCAGTCACGGTACTGCGTACTTTCGCGCCGACGATTTTTGTCTACGGTATTCTGGGTGTCCTGCGGGGATATTTTCAGGCGCATAAGAGCATGGCGCAGACTTCCGTGTCACAGATTCTGGAGCAAATCGCCAATGCGGTAGTCAGCGTGGGTGCTGCTTACCTGCTGATCAATCTGTTCATGGGAACCATGGAGATTCCGGAAGATCAGGCCGGTCAGGTGAAGAGAGCAACATACGGTGCCGTGGGCAGTGCACTGGGTACCGGTGTCGGTGTGCTGGTGGCGTTACTCTTCATGGCAGGGGTCTACGCCCTGAACCGTAAGATGATCCTGCGCAGAGTACAGCATGACAGACATTCTCATGTGGATTCTTATGGACAGATATTCAAGACGATCACCATGGTGGTGACACCGTTTATTCTGAGTACAGCTGTATATAACTTAAGCAGTACGGTCAACAACAGCATTTATACCAAATGGTATCCGGATCTGCGGGGACTGGATACGGTATCCATTTATGAAAAATACGGTATTTTTTCCGGACAGTCACTGACGATGTCCAACATTCCCATTGCCTTTGCTTCCGCTATGGCTTCGGCGATGATTCCTTCCGTGGCACAGCTCATGGCGGCCAGGGATGTGAAGGGAGCCAGAGAGAAAATCGGTCTGGCGGTGAAGACCACCATGGTAATCTCCATTCCCTGTGCAGTGGGACTTTGTGTACTGGCGAAGCCGGTGATCAGCCTGCTGTTCACGAACAAGACGGCAGAGGAACTGAACCTGGCAGCAACACTGTTAATGACATTATCTCTGTCTGTCATCTTTTATGCGCTGTCCACTTTGAACAGCTCCATCTTACAGGGGATGGGAAAAGTCAACACGCCGATCATCAATGCCGGTATCTCCCTGGTGGTACAGACGGTGGCAGCGATACTTCTTCTGAAGTTCACAGACCTGGATCTGTACAGCATTGCCATCGCCAATACGTTGTATTCCGGCATGATGTGTGTACTGAACCAGTGGGCGGTGCGAAAAGCAGTGGGATATAAGCAGGAAATCGTAAGGACTTTCGTGATTCCTGCCTTTGCCTCCGCTTTTATGGGGGCATCGGCCTGGGCCATCTATGAAGGCTTGTATATGGTGACCAGATCCATGAGGATCTCCGTCATCCCGGCGATCGTGATCGCCGCCGTAGTCTACTTTGTCATGCTGATTCTGATGCGTGGCATCACAGAACAGGAGCTTCGCAGCTTCCCGAAGGGATATCTGCTGGTGAAGGTGGCGAAGAAGTGTCGGCTGTTAAGATAAAGAGAACTTAGATACAGAAATATGTATAGAAAGAAACCTGCCTCATGATGGTGTCATCGTCGGAGGCAGGCTTTTTTGTGTTCGTGGGCGTAAACGGCTGTAGGAAGTGAAATAAGCCCCGGAAAGATCAAGGAAGCGGGGCAAAAAGAGGAAAAGAAGCGAAATAAACCCTGGAAAGATAGAGAGAGCGGGGCGTAGGGAGAAAAAGAAGCCGAATAAGTCCCAGGATGATCGGGAGAGCGGGGCGTAGAGAG
>DJEP01000123.1:0-36902 GCA_002431915.1 Lachnospiraceae bacterium UBA5895
GCACGCGTAACTTTCCATTTACTTAAAGTACTGCACACCGGACTCGAAGATCTTCATATCCTGCTCGCCATAGATGTTCATGGCTACCGCAGCATCTCTTCTCTCGGAGTGTGCCATCTTACCGAAGCATCTGCCGTCGGGAGAGGTGATACCCTCAATTGCGGAGTAAGATCCGTTGACGTTGTACTCCTCGTCCATGGATACGTTGCCGTTCTGGTCAGCGTACTGGGTAGCGACCTGTCCGTTCGCAAAGAGCTTGTCGATCCACTCCTTCGGTGCTACGAAGCGGCCTTCGCCGTGGGATGCGGGGTTGCAGTAGGTGGCCCCCAGCGTAGCGCCCTGTAACCAGGGAGACTTGTTGGATACGACCTTGGTGTATACCATCTTGGAGATGTGGCGGTTGATGGTATTGAAGGTCAGGGTAGGGGAATCCTCCTTCTGACCGGTGATCTCGCCGTAGGGAACCAGTCCCAGCTTGATCAATGCCTGGAATCCGTTACAGATACCCAGTGCCAGACCGTCTCTCTCATTTAACAGCTTCATGACAGCTTCCTTCAGCTTTTCATTCTGGAATGCTGTTGCGAAGAACTTCGCACTGCCGTCCGGCTCATCACCTGCGGAGAATCCTCCGGGAAACATGATGATCTGTGCCTGTGCGATGGACTTCTCGAATTCCTCTACGGATTCGCGGATATCCTCTGCGGTCAGGTTGCGGAACACTCTCGTCTCCACATGGGCTCCGGCACGCTCAAATGCCTTAGTGCTGTCGTATTCGCAGTTGGTTCCGGGGAATACCGGAATGAATACGGTGGGCTTTGCGATCTTGTGCTTGCATACATAGATGCTGTCTGCCTTGTAGACATCGCTGTTCACTGCCTCGGTACCCTTCACCGCCGTGGTGGGAAATACCTTCTCCAGCTTGGAGGTCCAGGAAGCAAGTGCCTCCTCCATGGTGATCTTCACATCACCATATACGAATGCAGGCTCCTCGGTCACTGTACCGATCACGGTGTAATCCAGTTCCTTCTCTTCCAGCGCAGCCAGTTTGTCTGCGGGAATCTCTGCCAGGATATCGCCCAGTCCGTTGTCGAACAGATCGTCTGTGGTAATCTCATCATCGATCTTCACGCCCAGCTTATTACCGAATGCCATCTTGGATACGGCTGCTGCCACACCCTTGGAATCCAGAGCATATGCGGATACGATGGTGCCGTTCTCGGTCAGTTCGTGAATCTTGCTGTATAATTCTGCCACATTCTCATACATGGGAATGTCGAAATCATCTTTATCAATAGAGAAGCGCACCAGCTGATTGCCGGGGGTCTTCAGTTCCGGAGTAATGATGTCGCCGTATTTTGCCACATCCACTGCAAAGGATACCAGTGTGGGAGGTACATCAATGTCATTGAAAGTACCGGACATACTATCCTTACCACCGATGGAGGGCAGACCGAAACCGATCTGTGCATCGTAAGCACCAAGCAGTGCTGCGAACGGCTGGCTCCAACGCTCGGGATCGCCGGTCATTCTGCGGAAGTACTCCTGGAAGGTGAAACGGATCTTGCTGAAATCACCACCGGAAGCCACGATCTTCGCCATGGACTCTGTCACAGCATAGACAGCTCCGTGATAAGGGCTCCAGGAGGACAGGTAAGGATCGAAGCCGTAGCTCATCATGGTCACGGTATCGGTCTTGCCTTCCAGTACGGGCAGCTTTGCCACCATGGTCTGGGTCTCGGTCAGCTGATATTTTCCGCCGTAAGGCATCAGTACACTGCCGGCGCCGATGGAGGAGTCGAACATCTCCACCAGACCCTTCTGGGAACATACGTTGAGGTCATTTAGCAGTGCCACCCAGGCACCCTTTACATCGCCCTCTTCCAGCTTCTCGCCTACTGCGGGAACGGCCCATTTATCAAAATAATTCTCCTCTTCGGAAGGAATGTCTACCTTTACTTTGGTCTCCTGGTGCGCGCCGTTGGTATCTAAGAAAGCTCTCTTCAGATCCACAATAGGCTTGCCTCTCCAGTTCAGTACCAGTCTCGGCTCCTCGGTAACGACTGCCACGGGAACAGCCTCTAAGTTTTCTTCCTTGGCATAGCCTAAGAAGGTATCTACATCCTTAGGATCTACGACGACTGCCATACGCTCCTGAGACTCGGAGATGGCAAGTTCCGTGCCGTCCAGTCCGGCGTACTTTTTAGGTACCTTGTCCAGATCTACGGTCAGACCGTCTGCCAGCTCACCGATGGCAACAGAGACACCACCTGCACCGAAATCATTACATTTCTTGATCAGACGGCTGACTTCCTCACGACGGAACAGTCTCTGGATCTTACGCTCGGTAGGTGCATTACCCTTCTGTACCTCGGCACCGCAGGTCTCGATGGAGGTATCGGTATGTACCTTGGAAGATCCGGTCGCACCGCCGCATCCGTCACGTCCGGTACGTCCGCCCAACAGGATAATGATATCTCCGGGATCGGAGGTCTCACGGATGACATTCTTGCGGGGAGCCGCACCCATAACAGCACCGATCTCCATACGCTTTGCCACGTAAGAGGGATGATAGATCTCTTTTACGAAGCCGGTAGCCAGACCGATCTGGTTACCGTAAGAGGAATAGCCGCTGGCTGCACCTCTTACCAGCTTCTTCTGGGACAGCTTGCCGTGCAGTGTCTCGGATACGGGAACGGTAGGGTCTGCCGCACCGGTAACACGCATTGCCTGATATACATAGCCACGACCGGACAGAGGATCACGGATAGCACCGCCTAAGCAGGTGGCAGCGCCACCGAAAGGCTCGATCTCTGTAGGATGGTTGTGGGTCTCGTTCTTGAAAAATACCAGCCATTCCTCAGTCTCTCTGTGGTCACCGTAATCCATCTCCACAGGAACCACTACGGAACAGGCATTGATCTCATCGGATTCTTCCATGTCGTCCAGTTTGCCGTCTTTTTTCAGCTTCCGCATTGCCATCAGTGCCAGATCCATGAGGCAGACGAACTTGTCCTCTCTGCCCTGGAAGATCTCTTCTCTGGTATCCAGATAGCTCTGGTAAGTAGTCTCTAAGGGAGAACGATAGTAACCCTCACCGAATTCCACGTCGGTCAGTTCGGTGGAAAAAGTGGTGTGGCGGCAGTGATCGGACCAATAGGTATCCAGTACACGGATCTCCGTCATGGAAGGATCTCTCTTCTCATCATCGTGGAAATAATTCTGAATATGTTTAAAATCTTTGAATGTCATGGCAAGTCCCAGAGATTCATACAGAGACTTTAAGCTGCTCTCATCCATATCTCTGAAGCCATCGAACACGGCAACATCGGCGGGATCATCATACACTGTGATCAGAGTATCCGGCTTCTTCATGTCGGTCTCTCTGGAATCTACAGGGTTGATGCAGTAAGATTTGATCTTGGAAAATTCTTCGTCGGACACCTGTCCTTCGATCATATAGGTCACAGCGGTGCGGATCACAGGTTCCTCGTCCTCTTTTAAGAACTTCACACACTGCACTGCGGAATCCGCTCTCTGATCGAACTGTCCGGGAAGGAACTCTACGGAAAATACTCTTGCGTCCGCAGGGATCTCAATCGTCTCCTCATACAGATCATCTACGGGAGGCTCGGAAAATACGGTCTTGCAGGCTCTTGCAAATACCTCATCCGAAATATTCTCCACATCATAGCGGATAAACTCACGAACCTTTGCCACATCGATGCCCAGATAATTTTTCAGTTCGTCGTGCAGCTCTTTTGCCTTGACGGCATAAGGCTCTTTTTTCTCTACATAGATACGTCTTACGTTGCTCATGTCTCTCCTCCGAAATTTTATACTATGCGACACTATTCAGAACCCCATTCGCAAAATTGCATCTTACGATGCTTACTTTTTGCTCATGTGGCTATCTCACCATATAAATATAATCAGATGCTCTTACAAATGCGAGCCTTTAACGTACATCTGATTATATTTACATGGTTCTGCATAGTATCATACCATCATAGGATTTTTCCCACAATAGCAGAAAACAACAAATTTAGATAGATTTTACCTGCCTTTTTGAGCGGTTCGTCATTCGTGCAGTCTGTGGATCAGCCGATAGGCAATATCCTTCTCGCTGATCAGTGCCTCCGTGTGGGCAAAAAATACGATACCGTCGGTGGGTGCCAGAATGGTCTCCCGCACAGATCCGTCGTAAGGGTCTATGATCTCTGCCAGCTCATTGCCGTAGCGCACATCATCTCCCGCATGTACCTTTCCCCGAAAAATTCCCGCCCGGTTCGTATGTACATCGCTTAAGTCCTTTTCATATAATACATGGCTGATGTAGCCGGAGTGGCTCTCGTACCGGATCAGTCCCATCCGCTTTAAGAATCGTAACACCGCTGCCACTGCCTGTCTTGCGCTGGTCTCATCGATCTGATTGTTCTGGTTCGTATAGACAGAAAAAGCCGCCGTCATTTCATCCTGCCAGTTGTAATTCAGAGTCTTGGTGTCAATGGGTACCGGCTTTCTCACCACCACATAGGGCAGTCCGAAAAGATTCGCCAATGAAGTATTCTGGTATCCCGTCTCCATCATACGCACATGGGGCACGAACTCTCCCGGTCTGTAGAAGGAAGTGAACTGGATACCATATACGTAATCCCGGATCTCCGTAAGCAGTGCGTTGGTCAGGCGGTCCGCCGGTTCCCCGTAATCATTGCCCGGAAAACTCCGGTTGATATCCGCTTCCTTAACACCGAAAAAGCGTCTGCTGATGTTCACGGAATAGGCATTGATGGTGGGGATCACCAGGATCTGTTTGCCGGCACTGATGCAGCCGTTATTCTCCAGTTCCCGCAGTGTCTTCACCAGCTGGGAGCAGATATACATCTGCTGGATCTCGTTACCTCTCGCCGCCCCCACGATACAGGCGGATTTTTCCCCCTTGCCGAACTGGAAGCCCTTGATATGCATATCTTCTCTGTAAGTCGAATGTATGGTATAAATATCTCTTTCAAACATAATTTTCTCACTCCGTCAGGATTCTCGCCAACAGGTCTCCTTCATAGACCACCGGGTATGCTCGCAGGGTAAACAGAAGTCCTCCCCGTTCGGTGCGGATCTGCTGTTTTACCGTGCCCTCAAAAGGATCCACGACTTCCCCGATCAGATCTCCCTTTTTCACATAATGATTGTGCTCGATCAACGGCAAAAATACGCCGTCCACCCTGCTGCGGATGAATTCCACCTCGCCGTCACTGGATACCGCAGGCTCCTGCACTGCAGGTTCCGGTCCATCCCAGATGCCCATCTCGCTCATGATGTGGAAAATACCGTCCACGATCTGGTTGCCGAAGGATCTGTGAATATCATGTCCCTGTCCCATCTCCAGCACCAGCGTGGGTACGCCCAAAAGGTTCAGGGAATGTGCCAGGGTGGACTCATGCACCGTAGCGGTGGCATTCATCCAGATCATATCGGCATTGGTCATTTTCGCATAGGGAAGCAGATCCTTAGCGAAATCTTCGCTGAGTCGTACCTGGGGAATCTCCCGCACGAAAATATCACTGGCATGCAGATCGATACAGATATCCGATCCGATAATGGAATCCACCACTGCTGCCGTGACCCGCTCCATCATATCCCCCGAGGCATCTCCCGGAAACATACGGTTCATGTCCATATCCAGTCTCGGCACCGTCCGGCTCGCCATATCGATTCCCAACGGATTCAGTGCCGGGTAGATGTCTACGATACCCTTCAGATATTCCGGATGCTCCTTTACTCTTCTCGCCGTCTCATAACAGATATACTGCCCTTCCAGTTCATCTCCGTGGATGCCGGAGACCAGGCTGATCCGCCTGCATCCTTTCGTCTCTGTCTCCGGGCGGATCCGGTTCCTGCGAACCGCCAGATGTTCCCCTGCCGGAAGTTCCATACTGATGATCGATTCTATCATAACTTACCTCTCTGCTTATCTTCCTTTACAGCGAAAATGCTCCAGGAAACGTTCCCTGAAGCATCCTCAACCGTTGTCTTATTCTTCTTCCACGCCTAATCCACGCAGCAGATACAGGATCTCACGATCCACTGCCTCCGCTGTCACACCGATGGTCTGTGCCGAGATCTTCAGTCCTTCCAGGACAAACATGATATTTCTCGCGGTTCCTTCACAGTCCTCACACAGGAATTCCCCGTTGTCCACACCGGCCTCAATCAGTTTCTCTATGATCTTCACTGCGGAATCAAACTGCTTTTTCAAAATGTTATCCCGCTTGGGCAGATCGTTTTCAAAATAGAATTCATAGGTTGCCTGCGTCAGGGTATTCTTTTTGCGGAGAAGTTCCTTTTTCTGTTCCTTCAAAAACAGAAGAAGAATATCTGCTGCGGTGGCATCCTCCGTAATGCTGTCGGAAAATACATCATCCGCCTCTTCACTCTCCATGCGCAGCACTTCCATAAAAATCTGACTTGTATTCTCAAAATACAGATAAAGACCTCCGCGGCTGATATCGCAGGCTTCCACAATCTCTTTCATTGTTACTTTTTTAAAGCCCTTCTCCATAAACACATCTCTGGCTTTTTCTACAATGTACCGCTTTTTCTGTACTGATTTTTCTCCCATGAATCTTAATCCTGCCTTTCCCCACTCAGATCTTACCGTTTGCCGGTGATTTATCCCAAAATTCTATAATTTCCTGCATCTGTCTGATGACCAGGTAAAAAATCTGCTCCGATACCGCTTCGCTCCACAGATTCCCCTTGGTTCTGCCGCCTAAGACATACTTCGACAGAATACCTCTTAAGATGTCCCATTCTTTCCAGCCGGCTTTTTTAATAATATCCCGTTCGTCCTGATGCGTGCGGATCCGGTGTCTGGTATATACATACGCATAATTGCGATCCATCAGAGGGCTCTTCCCGGCTTCCCTCACGAAGTTCAGAAGTGTTCCGTCATATACCGGAAATGACACGGAGTTGACTCCGATATCCTGTCCGCTGTATATGGAACTGGCTCTCTTACCCGCATTCTGTTCAAGCCACGGCAGATAAGGAAGTAACGGTCTCACCGCCTGCTTATAAGATTCCAGCAACTGTTCTCTGTATTCACTGCTCTGTTCCATAACCCCAACATACCTTTCCATGTACCGTTTTCTGCCGAAAACATCACTTTTTTCACATATCGATATAAAAGTGACACATATGTAGTTTTATTTTATCACATTTCTATCAAAAGTACAGTAGAAAATTGTTGGTATTATGGTGTATAATTGATTATTATAAGGATTCCGAATTAAGACGAGGTAATGGAATGGCTGGAATTGTATTGGAGAAAGGTAAAACGATATATAGCTACGGGCAGCCTATGACCGCACTGCATCTGATTACGAACGGTAAGGTAAGCGTATCTTACCCCGGCGGCTCTTATCAGCTTGGCAAGGGTGATGTGATCGGTATCTGTGAGATCTGCTCCGAGATCCATCTTCTCAGCTATGTGACTGTGGAGGATACCACGATCCTCACCTACCCCCTGACCAGTCTGGATTCTCTGAATGATATTCTGCAGAAGCATCCTGATGTGGCAAGGCTTTTTTTATTGTCCTGCTTCCGGCAGATCAACATTCTGTTAAACCGCAGCTCTATCTCTGAATTAAACTGCAGCGAGCTCTACCGCACACTGACGGATGACATTGCTACCTACAACACTCTGTGCGACCGCTACCGCCTGCCCGCACGCTCACTGGAGCATTTTGATGAGCTGAACGCCTTCCTCGGGGACGACTCTCCGGATATCTGGCTGAACGGATATTACATGGGCTTAAGCCGTATTCTGGCTTCGGACAACTACCGGATCATGGTGCAGGAGGCGGATCTTCCCATCGGCATGCTGCGTAAGGGAAGCCTGGATTTCAGACGTACCTATCAGAGTCTTGAGGAGCAGTTCCACTATTTACAGCAGGTAGGCTCTTTTTATTTGCGGGAATCCGGCAACGATCTGTTTGATTTTTATACTTCTCTCTATTATAAACTGGGGCCGGGCAACGAGGACAGCAAGATCGTCTATGACCGGATACACCGTATGCTCTCCAAGGCAGGGGATCTGTCCTTTATCGATCAGGATCTGTTCGCCTCCAGGTCACAGAGCTTCCAGAGCAGCTTAGATCTCATGGAATCTGCGGATTCCTCTGACGCTGCAGATGGCGGAGACTCCGAGATCTTAGGCAAGCTCGCCGGATCCCTGAACACGATCTTAGAGTACGCCGGACCGGACTTAGATACCGTATCCAGCTTCCGTCAGCATGTACATGCGTATAAGCTGCTCTCCGACCGCAGTTCCCAGGATCAGGAGGTCGCACTGCTTCGCAGGCAGCTGACAGAAGAATTCTATCTGCTGTATTCGCTTCTGTTCACCCAGACGCTGGAACAGCCGGATATTCCCATGCCGGTGCGGATGTTCTTATATTTCGGCTATGTGGATGAGGAACTGGCAGGGCTGAAAAATGCAGTGACCCTGTATCGTCTGGCGGAAGCCATGACCGACCACAGCGCCGCCGGAGTCTACACTTTTTATGACTGGCTGCTGGCGATCTTCCACGGGCAGAAATCTCCCAGCCGGAACGAATTCGACCAGGATTACTCCGATTATATCCATAAGCAGAAAGTGGGCGGTAACATTACCGATGCTGAGTTGAAAGCCCTGGAGAACAATGCCATGGCAAAGGTCAATTACGAGCTTAAGAATATGTTCCCCCAGGTCAACAAGATCACTTTCGGTCGGATCACCACATTTTGTCCACTGCTCTGTGCGGATGATGTACTGAAAGATTTGGAAAGTTCCTATGTTACTGTATCCCGCGTATCGCAGATTCTCGAAGAGATCCGCCGTGTGGATTACACCGCTTTCTATCGGGAAAGTCTGGACATGGCGCACTTGGATGTCATGGGCAAGGAAACGATACATTTAGAATATCTGCCGGATATCATTCTCATGCCGAATGTCGGCATCCGCGGTGTCATGTGGCAGGAGATCGAAGGCAAACGTCGCAACAGCCCCTGTCGTATGGTATTCTCCATTTTCCACATGGAGGATCTGAAGACTACCTTCACTCATCTCACCGGAGAATTCCGTTGGGAGCTGTGCAAGAGAGTCCAGGGCAACCGCTGGAACGATGTCTCCGTAAGCTCCCTGACCAGCGAATATTTCGATTACATCCAGTTCTACCGTAAGAATCATGATCTGAGCACCGAGGCCAAGGAAAAAGTAAAATCCAGCTTACAGCGTGCCAAGAACAGTTTCAAGGAAATGTTTGTGAGAGATTATATGATCTGGGTATTGTTCGAAGGTGCCGGATCCCCGAGACTGAACAAGGTAGCACGACAGATCATGTTCACCTATTGTCCGTTCCCGGAGGATATCTGCAATACCCTTGCACAGAATCCGCTGTACAGTGAGCTTTTGGACCGTCGTAAGATCAAGGTGGCACAGGGACTGCACCATCTGGATGTATTGACCCGCAAGCTGCAAAACGGCAACATCCCGGTTCCCGAGACTGTGACCAAAGAACGCTATTACATCAGTGGCAGTAAAAAAGCCTGATTATGCATTTGCCAGCTGTTTGCCCAGTTCTCTGCACTCGTTAAGACCATCCTCATCGGGAGTCTCATGGCAGATCAGTCCTTCTCCGTTCAATACGGTAGCGCCTGCTGCCTCCATACGGGTGGTCCAGTCTCTCATCCACTCACCGTCGCCCCAGCCGTAAGAGCCGAACAGAGCGATCTTTTTGCCGGAAGCAAAGCCTTCCACATCACATACAAAAGGCTCCATCTCGGATTCCTCCAGGACTTCCGCTCCCATAGCGGGACAGCCCAGTGCGAATTTGGGAGTTGCCTTCAGTTCATCTAAGTTTGCTCCGGTGACGAATACCACCTCGGCTTCCTTGCCGGCTTCCCGGATGCCCTCTCCGATGGCTTCTGCCATAGCCTGGGTGTTGCCACCCTGTGTCCAGAATACTACGTAAATCTTATCCATAATAATGTCCTTCCTTTCTATAACCTGCCGGCTTTTCGCCGCAGGTGAAATTCTATGCCGCGGAATTTCCGCAGATATCTATGATCTCAGTCATCTTCAATCCATAATGTAACAGCTGGATCAAATTTTCCCTGGCATATTCATATTTTTCAAAAAGTTTCTGTTTATTTTCCTTGTCCGCATAGACCTTCCAGTAACCGGTGCAGAGACTGTTCCTTCCCCGGTGTCTGATAAACCCTTCCACATCCTCCGGCGGATACCCCAGCAATAACCCCAGTTCGTGAGGAAACGGCTTCCCTCTCTCCGCGTAGGTCTCGTAGCGTTCGCAAAAGACCGGTAAAATATTTTCCAAAAGACAGGACTCGTAACCTGCCTCCTGCAGCAGCTTCTGTACCTGCGGCATTTTCAGATACTTTTCCAGCCGTTCCTTCCGGTATAGTAGTATTGCCATTTTTTCCTCTGTCTCCAACAAGGGATACATGGACAGTACGCTGCCCTCTATGATCTTCTCCACCTGTGAGAAGGCATCAGGGGAAATGGTCAGCAGATTGGAAATCTTCAGTCCTGTAATCAGTGGTGCACATTGCAGAGCAAGCTGCAGTTCCACGTCATCTGCTTTCATTCCGCACAGGATCTCCCATGTTTCCTGGCTCAATCGGCGTTCACCTCCTATTGTAATGTCTAGTGAAATCTTTAAGTTAGTCTTAACTAACTTTCGTATCTATCATATAGAAAAAAGCAGTTCCCGTCAAGGGAACTGCCTGATAGAAATTCTCAACATATAAATTCTAATATCAAAATTCAAAATTGCCTTCCGGATCTCAGATTCTTCTGCGATCCAGACCGGTGTTACGGTAATACTCCGCCTTATCCTGGTACATCCGCCGCTCAGGTTCCGTCAGCAGATGATCCTCACCCACAGCTTCCAGTGTATTCACCGCAGCTCCCACCGCCATGGTGGCATTGTGGGCTGCAAGCTCTGCCTTCAGCTCCTCCACCTTGCGGTAGAGCTCTTTTTCATCGATTCCGGTGCACAGGACTACCAGCTCATCTCCGCCGATACGGAACAATCCGCTTCCTGCAAATACATGCTTCAGGCACTCACAGCACCGTCTGATCAGACGGTCTCCGGCGGAATGTCCCTCACTGTCATTGATCCGTTTTAATCCCGTAATATCGCAGTACACCACGCCAATGGGAATTGTGTGATCCACCTGCCCGATATATCGCTCTATGGCATAACGGTTCCCCAGAGTGGTCAGTGGATCCGAATAGCTCATGATCTCCAGTTCCCGCACCAGATTCCGCTGTTTTATGGAAGACACGATAAAATGTCCCATGATCTGCAACATTTCCGATACAAATTTAAAGTAACGCGCCGGAGGATTGTCTACACCGTAGAAGCCGATTACCTTCTCGTCATCGTAGAGCGGAACCACCACCAGAGAGTGAATGTTCTGTCTCGCCAATACCTCATACATCTGCGGATCCACATTCTTCATGTCTTCCAGATTCTCTGTGATGATATTCAGATTATCGGCAAATTTTTCATACCATCCCGCGCAGATCTCCGGAGGCAGATTCTGAAGCGTGTCCTTTTCCGATGTGACCCCTTTTGCCACCCATTCGTAAGTATTGCTGTCGTACTTGCGGTCATCTCTTTCAAAAATGTAGACCCTGCCTGCTTCCAGCGTCTTACCGATGAATTCCAGCAGCACCTGCAGGGTCTGATCCATGTTCTCCTGTCGCAGCGCCACGCGGATAGCTTCATTCAACGCAGCTTCCAGATTCCGATAGTCTGCCGTATTTTCCTCTTTTTCATTCAGGGCACCGCAATCTATGGCTATCTCCATACGGTACCTTTTCCCGTCTTCCTCTACCAGGGTGTCCTTGATATGAAGTTCTCTTCGTAACAGGGGATTGTAGTACTCCCATTCCTTAAAAAAGCCGGGTTCCAGCTGCTCATTATTACAGATACCGCAGGGCAGTGCATTCCCCTGCAATACCTCATAGCAATTTAGCCCGACAATTTCTTCATTGCTCTGAAACCCATAGGATTTCAAAGTCTTTTGATTCATGTATACCAGTTCATATGTCTCCGCATCTGACACATATACATATTCATCCAGATTCTCAAAAAATTCCCATATCTTACTCATGTATACTCAACCCGCTTCCATCGTCTTCCCCTCATCTGACTATTTAGTATACACTCGTAAACGCTTTACGGCAAGCCTGTTCTCTCAAAAATGTCTGTAAAAGTCTCACATCGTCCGTAATCACGCCGTCTGCTCCGCAGTTTACGATTCTTCGCATGGCACCGGAAGTATTTGCGGTCCAGCCGTATACAGATTTTCCTTCGTAATGAATGGCTTCCACCATGTCTGTTGTAAGATTCTTTCCTTCGATGCTATAGCTGTCCACATAATCCAGATCATAGTCATCCTCTTCCAGATCATGGGCAATATATACCGTGGAGATGTCCGGTTCCAGTTCCTTTACTCTCTGCAGTATTCCCTTATTCATGGATCCGATGATGCATTCGTCCACCATATCATACTCCTGAAGCAGTGCAAGAACGCTCTCCTCCAGTTCCTGCTCCTGCCCGGTATATTTCAATTCGATCATCAATGTGATCCGCCCCCAGGCACAGGCAAGCATCTCTTCCAGTGTCGGGATCTGCTCTCCTCTGTATGCTGCGGAAAATGCACTTCCCACTTCCAGTGTGGAAAGCACGTCTGCCTCTGCATCCCACACACAGACATCCTCGCCCGCAGTACGTTTGAAATTGCTGTCATGCATCACGATCAGGGTTCCGTCAGACAACTGCTGCACATCGATCTCGGCGATGGGCACTCCGTCCCGGATTGCCTGCTCCAATGCCGCCACCGTATTCTCCGGGGCTACCTTCGCTCCTGCCCGGTGAGCCACCACGATCACGGGAGTGTCTTTTCCGACTGCCTCTACCTGCGGCAATACGCCATAAGTCAGAAAATAAACGCACAGAAGCATAACAATTGCTGTTTTCCGGATTGTTTTCATCATTTTGCCCTCCCATGATAGTTTAATATCAATTTTATTGTAACAATTGACTATAAACTCCATGCGAGGAAAGTGTAAACATTTTGTAAATATTCACTTCCGAAGCACCACTATCACCTCATGGGCGAGCAGAGGAAATGCCGCCAGTGCGCTTAACAGGAGCCACTCCTGTCCCGACAGATGCGAGGTGCCGAACGCGTTGATCAGAAATGGAATCTCCGTCACGGCAAACTGCAACACAAAACCGATAATGCACGCCGCCACCATCAGCAGATTATCCCAGGGACGCATGGCAAATACGGACTTCTGTACATCCCGCATACCGATGGCATGATACAGCTGGCACATTCCCAACACAGTAAATGCATAAGTCTGGGATTTCGCCAGTATCTGCTCCTGCGACATTAGTTCCCTGAGGCGTTCCACACAGGTAAACAGATTGCCCGTAAGCTCCCCTTCCGCCGCCAGAATCCCGCAGGGAAGCACCAGAAATGCCGCCAGTCCGATTCCGGTGATCAGCGCCCCATAGAACAGCGTGCATGCCATTCCTCCTCTGGCGAACAGACTCTCCGATGCTTTTCTGGGTGGGCAGCACATCAGACTTTTTCCGTCATTTTTATCCACACCTAGCGCCAGTGCCGGCAGCGAATCCGTGATCAGATTGATCCACAGAATGTGACTGGATTTTAACGGAGATGCCAGCCCCAGTGCCACCGCCACGAACATGGTCATCAATTCTCCCAGATTGGACGACAGCAGGAAAATTACAGACTTCCGGATATTCTCATAGACACCTCTGCCTTCCTCGATGGCTTTTTCAATAGTGGAAAAATTATCATCCGCAAGTATCATATCCGCAGCCTGTTTGGCGACATCCACTCCGGTTCCCATGGCTACGCCGATATCCGCCGCTTTTAAGGAAGGGGCATCATTGACCCCGTCACCGGTCATCGCCACGGTCTCCCCGTTTCGCTGTAACCCCTTCACGATCCGTACCTTCTGCGCAGGCGTGACTCTGGCGTAGACCCTTAAATCCTTAATTCTTTTCAAAAAGGAAGCATCATCCAACCGTTCCAGTTCTCTGCCCGTAATACACTGGCTGCGGTGTCCGGCAATCCCCAGCTGTCTGGCAATGGCATAGGCGGTATCCACATGATCACCCGTGATCATCACCGTGGTCACTCCGGCGTGCCGAAAGATTTCCACGGCTTCCCCTGCCTCCGGTCTGGTGGGATCCCGCATTCCCACGATACCCAGGAACGTCATTCCCTCTTCTTCACCTGCGGATATTCCCTCGCTCTGTGCCACCGCCAGTGTCCGAAGAGAGAGAGAATTCATCAGTTCCACGACCTCACTGATCCGCTTCCGCTGCGCAGGAGTCATGGGAACACTCCTTCCCTCCTGTAAGATATGAGTGCAATGCTGCACGATCACATCCGGAGCCCCTTTGGTATAGGCAATCCCTCTCCCGGATCTGCCACCCGGAAGTCTGTGGTAGGTCGTCATCATTTTCCGGTCGGAGTCAAAGGGTCTCTCATCGTAACGCAAATACTGCCGCTCCAGCCGTTCTCTCTGCAGACCGTATTTTGCACCGAAATCCAAAAGTGCCAGTTCCGTGGGATCTCCAATGCGCTGCTCGCCCTGTAACGAAGCATCATTGCACAAAAGCATTCCCCGTAACAGTTCCGGCAGGATACGGCGTTCCCCTCTGCCATCTGCCCTCGTGACATCCTCCATCACATCATACCACCAGCATTTCTCCACGGTGAGCCGGTTCTGGGTAAGTGTCCCTGTCTTATCCGAGCAGACCACGCTGACCGCTCCCAGTGTCTCCACCGAAGGAAGTCTTCGAATGATGGTGTGTACTCTGACCATTCTGGTCACCGACAATGCCAGGCAGATCGTGACGACTGCCGGAAGCCCTTCCGGCACTGCGGCAACCGCAAGCGAGATAGCTACCAGAAGCATCTCCGGAATATTTCGGTGCTGAAATACCGCCAGCAAAAACAATCCGGCGCACAGCCCCAGGGAGAGAATACTCAATAGCTTTCCCAGATCTCCCAGCCGTTTCTGCAGTGGCGTCATCTCGTCTTCCGTATCCGTGATCATGGAAGCGATCCTGCCGATCTCCGTATCCATGCCGGTCGCCACCACCAGTCCTTCCCCATGACCGTTCGTCACCACCGTGGACATATAGACCATATTGACCCGTTCGGCTAACGGGATCTCCTGCCTGCAGTCCGCCAGGAAAAGAGCGTCTTTCTCCACCGGGACGGATTCTCCGGTTAGGGCGGATTCCTCCATCTGGAGATTCGCACTTCTGGTCAGACGGATATCCGCCGGAACCTGTGCCCCCGCTTCCAGATCCACCAGATCTCCCGTCACCAGTTCTGCCGCGGGGATCTCTCTGCGGATGCCGTCCCGGATCACAATGGTCCGGGGGCTGGTAAGTTTTCTTAACGCTTCCAAGGCTTTTCGGGCTTTTCCCTCCTGTAGCATTCCCACCAGCGCATTTACCAGGACTACCGTACCGACGATTATGGCATCACTGACTTCTCCCAGGAGAATGGATACCACCGCCGCAATCAATAATATGTAGATCAGCGGATCCTTCAACTGCTCCAGGAAAAGCTGTATTTTTGTCTTTTTCCGTGCAGCTTTCATTTCGTTTCTGCCATTTTGCTGCAAACGACGAAAGGCCTCACCTTCGGTAAGACCTTTCACTGTGTCACTATTTAGTTTACTTATGATTTCCTGTATATTCTGCTTCTCGAACACGTCCGCCCTCCAATGCTTGTTTCTATGCATTGTATGCAGAAACGTCCGGATTCATGATAACAGTCACCGGTTATTTATCATTTCTTAACCGGAAAGCATCTGTCAGTTCGTTCATGTTGGTCGCCTGAGCAGACAATTCTTCACTGGTAGCGGAAGTCTCCTGGGCAGTAGCGGAATTGTTCTGTACCACAGTAGAGATCTGCTCGATACCCTGCTCGATCTGTACCATGGCATCTGCCTGTGCATTGGATTCTTCCACGGCTTTCTTGGACTCGTTCGCCAGGTCCTCGATACCTTCCACCACTTTCTGCAAAGCATCGGCAGTTTTGTCCGTAATCTGGTTGCCTCTCTCAATCTCCTGCAGGGACGTCTCGATCAGTTCTCTGGTATGTACTGCTGACTGTGCACTGTCATCTGCAAGTTTGCGGATCTGATCAGCCACCACAGCGAAGCCTCTTCCGGCTTCTCCGGCTCTGGCTGCCTCGATAGCAGCATTTAACGACAGGAGATTTGTCTGGGACGCAATATCCTCGATCTCGCCGATGATGTCGCTGATCTGTTTGGAAGTATCATTGATCCGCTGCATGGCATCGGTCAGTCCTTTCATCTCTTCTCCACTGGTTCTGGCCTGTTGCTGATATTCCATCGCCTTCTCATAAGATGCTTCCAGCGCTTTTGCATTTTTCTCCACGATCTCAGTGACATTCGTGATGGTCGCCTGCAGTTCCTCTACGGAACCTGCCTGGTCGGTGGCACCCTCTGCCAGTCCCTGTGCGGCATCCGCCATCTGACCGGCACCCAAAGACACCTGATTGACTGCCATCTTGATCTCACCCAACGTCTCGCTGAGTTTATGACTCAGCTTGCGGATAGACTCCAGCAATCCGCTGAAATCTCCTACATAAGCTTCCTTGCAATTACTTTCGATAGCGAAATTACCTTCCGACATTTCACCCAACAGATAATCCGTATCTCCGATTACCTGCTGCAAGTTGCCGGAAAGGCTGGCGGTAGCTTCCGCAAGAATCTGCAGTTCATCTCCTGTCTGTACCGTCGGTGCAGGAGTATGAAGATCTCCCTGAGCCAACAGTTGTATTCTGTCGGTACACTTTGCCACCGGCTCACCGATACGCTGTCCGATCTGTTTTGCTCTGTAAATGCTGTAAAATACTGCTATTACGCCGATAACAGCGCCTACAACGATACATGCCACAACAGAACCCAGGAAATCGATAAGGGGCGCAGCCACAGCAACCGTCCAGTCATTGGTTCCTTCAATGGGTGCATACGCCTGAACCATATAGGTTCCATTTCTGAAATAGGTTCCGTAACCGGTCTCTCCGGTGAGCATTTGCTGCTCTATTTTAGCCACTCCCTTCAGAGAGCTGTCTGTCTGAGATAATTCAATGTTGTTTCTCTGTTCCTGTGCAATCGCAGAGTCACTGTGAGCGATGGTGGTTCCGGTAGCCCCTAGCATATAGCATTCGGAATTTTTACTGATAGAGATTGCCGTCGTAATATCATTCAGGAATTCAGGATCCGGTACCACAAATACAACACCGATGATCTCACCGTTTTTGTCTCCGTCTTCATAGACAGGGGCTGAGATGATCACACTGAGTTTTCCGTCTGTTTTGGCAATCACAGGATCTGACACTACCACTTCCCCCTGCATGGATCGCTTGAAATACTCACGGTCATTGTAATCCGTTCCGTCAGCTGCACAGATACCGTTGGCACTGATCAGCTTTCCCCGAACCATACCATAGGCTTCTACCCGCTGGTTGATGTACTCCTGCTTCTGGGCCGGTGTGAATACAGATGCTGATAACTGATAACTGCATCCCAGTTCGGATACGATCGTCTCAGAGACCTTTAATTCCTGTCTGATCCGATCTGCTGAGAGCTCTGCAATCACCAGCATATCATCTTCCAGCTTGCTCAGTGTGCTGAACAGGTTCAGAATGACTGACAGAATGACCAGTGGTACAATAGATAACAGTACCAGCTGGCGGATTGCTTTCTGTAATCGCTCACGAATCGTAGTCTTACCGTTTGCCTGACTTTTCTTTTCCTTCTGTGATGTCGTTACACTCATATGTTCCTCTTTTCTCCGACTAAATGCCTTTCTATCATTCCAAGTCGGTGTTCTTCTGCTGTGCTGTCCTTACTACTGTTATTATCGTCATTATACCATTTTTTGATAATATTTACCATATTCTGAACGCAAAGAAAGAGTTAATATTTCGACAAATATCAACTCTTTCCTACTTTATCTCTCTATCCCCTCAGATAAGAAATACCTTTTTAATAACCGAACTCCTGGGCAAAATACAGCTTGCCGTTCGTCTCGTAGATAGCGATGCTGCAGGTGGTAAAATCTCCTGCCAGGATATTGGCTGCATGGGTGGGAGAAGCCATCCATGCAGCTACCACGCTCTGTGCGGAATCGTAACCTTTTGCCAGGTTCTCGCCCCACATCAGTTCACTGTTCACAGTATACCAGTCTCTGCCGTTGGGTCTGGTATGGGAGAACTTGGAAGCGGCTTCCTGTGCTCTTACCATTGCGCAGGACTCCAGTCCGTTGCTCCAGGTAAGCTCGCCCAGTCCGTTCTCTGCTCTCTTGGCATTTACCAGTGCCAGTGCATCGGTTGCCATGGTGCGAAGTTCATTTGCCCGGGCAATCTCCGCTTCGCTCATGCCGGCTCTCTGTACAGACCCTGCCAGCGCCACTGCCTCTTCATCGAACCATACGGTTCCATCACTGTCCGCCGGATCACGGCTGACAGAGGACAATTCCGTGCTCTTGCCGCAGCCTGCCAAACTAAGCACCATGATTACTGTCAGAATCAGACTCATCCATCTTTTTTTCATTTGTTTACCCTCTTTTTCTTGAATTTTATGGTAAATATATGTCATTACATTCTTATTGCTTCTTCTTAAGGATAAGCCATGCTCCCAGACCTGTCAAGGACAGGGCAAAGCCAAGATTCCATGCATCGGAATCATCACCGGTCTTAGGTCTCCTGGATGCTCCCAGGACCGCTTTATCCGCTAACGGCGTAGGATCATCAGTGATACTTACGACTCTCTGACGTCTCGCACCAAGTACCTGCGGTGTCTCGGGTTCATCGGGCGTATTCGGAGTATCCGGTTCTTCCGGTGTCGGTGTAGAGCTGGGTTCGGGTGTAGTATCCGGTGACGGTGCCGTACTCGGAGCTGGTGTCGGAGTCGGCTCCGGTGTGGTACCGGGAGTCGGGCTCGGAGTCACCTTCGGCTCACAATACAGTGCAAACTGCATACCGAAACCGTACCGGGTCATCTGATAGCCGTTATTGGCAAGTTCACCGTCAAAATGGCTGGTGATTTTCGCCTCTCCGGTGCTTAACAGTGAAGTTACCAGGGTATCCGCATAAGAACCCTCGCTTCCGTTTTCCAGCATCCGGTCATACAGACCCTTACCATCAAATGTGTATACATTATGATATGCTGTATAGTACAAAGCGTCTGCTACTGCAGGACAGCTTTCCAATACCGTAGTATCTGCCGTACCGTTGGTCAGGATTGCGAACTCTTTTGCCGTAAGATCCGCCAGACGGTAAACCTTGTTTCCTTCCTCACGGGAAGTGTTATTGAACCAGTCTAAATAGTACTGTGCCAGGTAAGCCTTCGTGATCTCCTCCGGCTTACTGTTCTCATCGCCGTAGCCTTTTTTCAAAAGAGCGGATCCTACGCTTGTATCCGTAACCTTTCCTTCTGTGATTCCCAGGTCTCTCAGGGGAGCATTCAGGATTCTGCGGGGCAGCGTACAGAACTCTCCGGTCTCACCAATCTCATAGCCTTCAAATCCATGGGAAAGAATCATTACTTTCTCTCCCTCCCCGGGAGCCTTTGCCGGAATCGTACCGATCATTGCAGTTGCCGGACTGTACTGATAATCCTTGTTACTCTCATTTACAAATTTCAAAGTATAATACAGGGTATCTCCGGGCTCTGCTGCATTCTCTCCCGTCACCGTATCATTAAGATATCCAATGGCATCGGACAGATTGATCTTCACATTGTCGGGTACACCGCTGTGGATCGTAATGGTGATCGTGGCATTGTCGTAGGTTACTTTTCCGGTACCGTCTTCTCTGTACTGTACCAGTGCCGGAGTGGTGGCAACGGTAACGCCTTCGGAAGTGTAGTGGAATACCGCACCTTCCGCGTTCTCTTCAAAAGTTACTGTTCCCACGGGATAGCTGTAGTAGTTTACCGCAGTTGCCCCGGGGATCTTGTAATCATATCCGTCGTAATTTGTCCAGGATTCGGTCGGTGTAGTCACGTACCATACTGTGGCAATGGTGACTTGAGTCTTATATGACCTGCCGGTGGCAAGCAACTGATTCATAAAGTTTTCCGTTACTTCTTCTCCGTACAGGATACCGTTGTTGTCTTCAATATATTTTGTTACATCTTCCAGAGACTTTCCACAGTTCTCCTCATAATAGGAAGTACCTTCGCTGTCTCCGCTGTAATAGACATAATGCAACAGATCTGCGGGTTTGTCATTGGTATAATGTTTCACATCGAAAGCGACAAAACCGACACACTGCCAGTTAGCTCCGTTACTTCCGGCTACTGCTCCGTTTTCGTCCACTCCCGTATTGGATGCAGACAGCTGATAAAAGGTTGCAGCATCGTCCAGTGTCATCTTATGTCCGGCGAGCAGGGAAAAGTCACCGTTCGCAGGTTTGTAATTATTAGGATCTACCTGTCTGGTTGCTGCCTGTCCGTCAAGCCGGTATTTGCCATGCTGCTGATCAGTAATGTCACTGCCAGAGCTTTTACCAGTCTTGTCCGTGCGATCTTTCTAAGTTTCATTTCCCCGTTTCCTTTCAAATCCCTCATTTATTACCGGTACTTTTCATCTCTAAATAGAAAGACGGAAGTATCCGGTAAAAAGGACCAGTTTTTTGGAATTTTTTCAAAAAACCGGCCCTTAGGATATCTGAATAGGTTCGTTAATGTTCTTTCCGCTTAATGACAAGCCATGCTCCCAGACCTGTCAGGGAGAGAGCAAAACCAAGATTCCATGCGTCGGAGTCGTCACTGGTCTGCGGTCGTCTCGAAGCGCCGAGGACTGCCCGATCTGCCAAAGGTGTCGGATCATCCTCGATTGTTACGACTCTGCGTCGTCTCGCACCAAGTACTTCCGGGTTCTCCGGAGTTACGGGATCCACCGGGGTTCCGGGGTCTGTCGGATCGTCCGGGGTATCGGGATCGTCGGGAGTACCGGGTTCATCCGGAGTAGGAGTGCTGTCCGGAGTGGTCGGAGTATCCGGCGTGGTCGACGGTGTTGCTGTGGGCGTCGCAGTCGGTGTTGCCGTCGGTGTTACAGTCGGTGTTGCCGTAGGTGTCGCGGTAGGCGTTGCTGTAGGCGTTGCTGTCGGCGTCGCAGTCGGTGTTGCCGTCGGTGTTGCAGTCGGCGTTGCCGTGGGTGTTGCCGTCGGTGTTGCAGTCGGCGTTGCTGTCGGTGTTGCCGTCGGCGTTGCCGTAGGTGTCGCGGTCGGCGTTGCTGTCGGTGTCGCGGTCGGCGTTGCAGTCGGTGTTGCGGTAGGCGTTGCTGTAGGCGTCGCAGTCGGTGTTGCAGTCGGTGTTACAGTCGGTGTTGCCGTAGGTGTCGCGGTAGGCGTTGCTGTAGGCGTTGCTGTCGGCGTCGCAGTCGGTGTTGCCGTCGGCAGCGGTGTTACCGTCGGAGTAGGTGTCGGCTCCTCGGTGGGATGCCACTCAATGCCTTTAAAATGACACTCTGAGTTTGAAGTAAAATTAGCAGCCACGATTCTGCCATGATTATTACCGCCTCCCAACACCACATTGGCGCAGGGTGCCAAAATAGTTCCTCTGCTGTTACTTAAAAAAATGGTCCCGCCGTAATTTCCAAAATTATATACAATTTTATTCGCATCATCTGCATCCGGATAAGTGTCTATTCCATTAGTACACTGTCCATTAATGGTAAACGTATCTCCGGTAGGCAAAATATTAAAGATAACAGTCTTCCCATCGCTTACTGTTACACCCGGTTCAAAATAATTATCTGTATTACTTACTTTATACGCATTCTGACCATCTTCTAACAGAATATTACTATATTTTCCTTCTCCGTTCGGCAAAAGATCTGTTCCCAATGCATATATGCTCTCAGCATTTGCACGAATAGTGGTAAATGCTCCTGCCAGATCAAACTGACCTCTCTCGATTTTTCCGATCTGTGCAGTAGTTCCTACATATACTTCGTTCACAAACCACTGCTCACCTTTTTGTTCAAAAGAAGCCGATTTTAGAATCAGATTAGAACATCTGATATTAGAACCAAAGCCGATATATTCACCATCTACATAAATAGTACCTGTTCCTGCATAACCAATGTTACCATTATATTTCAAATTTCCTGTACAGATATTAGCTTCACTATCACCACTCTGCTCTGTCGTTCCCTCTACAAAAATACCATAGCCATTGGCAGCTCCCAAAATACCCGCAATATCCACGTTCACTTTCGCAGTCTGCGGAGCGGCAAGGGCAGCCAGTACAACCGACATTTCGGATGCCTCAGGCTCTGCGATAGGTTCCTCTTCAGCCAAATTTTCTACTGCCATCTCAACAGCGTCACCACCGGATACAGACTCTTCCCCTACAACAGTCTCTACCTCAGTCGCTTCTTCTGCCTGTACGGTAAATGTTCCGTTCCCTGCGACAGATCCCACTACCAGCGCTGCCACCAGAACCTTTACGATTTTTTCCTTTACATACTTGCTAAGTCTGCTCATCTGATTTCTCCCTTTATGAAACCCTATGTGTTACTCCCCAACGTTTTTAAACGTTTTCGTTCCTCTTTACAACTATTAAGACTTCGGGTCTCTCAAAAAAGGTTCAGATTTTTTATTAAAATTGTGATTTTTTGCTTATTCTTGTCCTACGCTTGTCTATTTCGGTACTATAGTCCTAATAGACAGCCGTCTCCGTCAGCACGCCGTGGAGCAGTGCTCTTCTCTTCGTGCCGACGGAACCGTAGCAGGTGGAGAGGGATACGATGTTCCCCCTATCGCTTAGATCCGCATCCGAAGCATACAGGGAATGTTCCGTCGCCCACTGCACGTAATTATCATAGGAAGCATCCGAAGTAAAAGTCGCAAACCGGTCACTGGTGCTTCTGGTCTCATAATAAGCAAACACTTCATATGTATATACTTTGTCTTCCGTATAGATATAAAAATACGGATCGTCCTCGCAGCTTACGTTCCCCTTCAACAGATTTTTAAAACTGCCGAACATACTTCCGTCCCGCATATTATGTCCGAATACAAAAGTATTCCGGTCTGACCAGCCGGAGGAAGCCTCGCAATCCATGAAAATACATCCGGCATTCACATTTTCCCCTTCAAAGGAATGCTTCAGATAATAATCATTGTCCTCGCCCTGCACCACCGGATAACTGATGTCCAGTGCCGGAAAATAAAGCCATCCTCTGAAATCCGGATTAGTTTTCTTAAGCTCTGCAAAATCGATCTGCAGATCCGGATAATTTTTCTCCTGAACCTCTTCCTTTTTTTCATCGGAAACAGGCGTCGTTACTACTTCCTGACGGATGGCATCATATTCTTCTTTTGCCTTATGCTCCGACAGGTAGGAATGCAGACTCATCCCTCCGGTGATCAGAACTGCTGCCGCCAGTATTGCCGTAATGGCATTTTCCACTTTCTTATTTTTCATGTTTGTCCCCTTTTTGCGTTTTCGCATCTGTCTGAATTTACTAATGATTATAACTTATTTTTAGGTATTCGTCTTTACGAAAGACTCATTTTTTGATATTTTTAAGTTGTCATATTAAAATTATCGGGGGAATTATATCTTATGATACATTTTTTTGCTATCCTGTCACTGCTGTTATGCGGTGTCTGCTATGCCGGCTTCCAAAAGGGAAGCGAGCGTAGATTCCAAAACCTTCAGATTACCCGGATCGTCTGGATCGTTTTCGGGGCTGCCCTGCTGCTCCGTCTGATCCTTGCTTATACGACCCACGGTTTCGGCAACGATATTGCCTGTTTTGCCGCTTGGGCAGACCGGATCTTCACCGTCGGTCCCGGGGCATTCTATTCCGCGGAGACATTCACCGATTATCCGCCCGGATTCATGTATGTCCTGTACATCATCGGCGCACTGCGTTCCCTGCTTGGGATCCCTTACTATTCCAATCTGCATATTTTACTGTTAAAACTTCCGGCAATCCTGTGCGATATGGCATGCGGATTCCTGATTTTCCGGGAAGGTACAAAACGACTGCATTTCTCCGGGATGCAGTCTATGTGTGTGGCTTGCGCCTATCTGTTCCAGCCGGTGATCATTCTCAATTCTTCCTGCTGGGGACAGGTAGATTCCGTACATACCCTGGTCGTGATCCTGATGTGTCTGTTCCTGATGGACGGGAAAATGCTTCCGACGTATGCCATCTATGGTCTTGGCGTATTGCTGAAACCGCAGACCCTGATCTTCACTCCGGTCCTCCTGGTCGGCATTTTGGATCATGTATTTCTGCGGGAGTTTTCCTGGCGGAAATTCTTCTATAATTTATGTGGCGGACTGGCTGTGATCTGCGGCATGCTCCTGTTGTGCGTTCCTTTCGGTCTGGATGCCGCCATCGCGCAGTATACCTCCACGCTGGGTTCCTATGAATATGCGGCGGTAAACGCTTATAATTTCTGGGGACTGTTGGGGCTGAACTGGGTGGATCAGAACACAATATTCCTGTTCCTGCCCTGCAAGACCTGGGGCATGATTGCCATTGTGCTGATCGTGCTTTTTACTTTTCTGATTGCCATGCGCTGTCGGAAAGAGCCTTCGAGATATTTCTGCCTTAGTGCTTTTATTATCCTGACCATGTTCCTGTTTTCCGTCAGAATGCACGAACGTTATATGTATCCGGGACTTGCACTGTTACTGTTCTGCTGCCTGTATAAGCCGACCGCTTCCCTGTGGAAATGCTATGCCGGGTTTGCCGCACTGCATTTCTATAACACGGCGAATGTGCTGTACCACTACGATCCGCAGAATTATGACCGCAGGGCTCCCATCATCCTGCTGGTATCCGCAGGTATGCTGTGCTGTTTGTATTTCTTCTATAAAATCATCTGGAAATATTATGTCCACGGGGAAGCCGTGCCTGCTGCCTCCGCAAAAGGGCAGACCGGGGCAAACCGCAGATCCTACGGTTGCACTGCTTCCTCTGCAGCTGCAGGTGATCTCGGCTCCCGGTTCCGGGAACAATTTCTGTCTCCCTTAGAGCCCATACCTTCCGGGGAACGCCTTCGCTTCACCAGACTGGATCTGTGTCTGCTGCTGGCGATCTGCGGTCTGTACAGCTTCTTTGCCCTCTACGACCTGGGCGACCGCAAGGCGCCCGAGACGATCTACAACATGACGCAGAATCAGACCATTGAACTGGAATTCCCGGAAAATCAGGCTCCCGTTACCATGGCAAGCTATATTGCGCCCTGGCATCAGCGGCATTTTACGGCGGAAGTCCGTAACTCCGAGACAGAGAACTGGACCTACCTGGGCGAGATCATTCTAAACAACGTCTTCACCTGGCAGGATGTCTCCCTGGAAGATCTGACCGTACAGGCAGGTATAACAAATGTCCGCTATCTTCGCCTGACTCTGACAGATACAGATGCGTCCCTGATTGAGCTGGTCTTCACGGATGCAGACGGCGAAGCCGTACGCCCCATAAATGCCTCCGCCTACGAGACTTTGTTCGATGAAAATGACCTCCATCCAGAGCGCTATTCCTTCCGCAACAGCATGTATTTTGACGAAATCTATCATGCCCGTACGGCTTACGAGTTCCTGCATGGTCTGTCTACTTATGAAAATACGCATCCTCCACTGGGTAAGATTCTGATTTCTGTAGGCATCGCTATTTTCGGGATGAATCCCTTCGGCTGGCGTATCATGGGGACTTTATTCGGCATTGCCATGCTGCCGTTTTTATATCTTCTTGGAAAACGAATGACCGGCAACACCCCCGCAGCGGCACTTGCCTGCTTCCTGTTTGCTTTTGATTTTATGCATTTTACGCAGACGAGAATTGCGACCATTGATGTGTATATCACCTTCTTCGTGATCGCCATGTATTACTTTATGTATCACTACTGCACCATGAGCTTTTACGACACGCCGCTGTACAAGACCTTTATTCCGCTGGGGCTGTGCGGTGTCTGCATGGGACTTGGCATTGCCAGCAAATGGACCGGCATCTATGCCGGATGCGGTCTGGCAATACTGTTTTTCGCACACCTGCTGCGTCGCTACCGGGAATACCTTTATGCCAAAGCACATCCCGGCAAAAGTACAAACGGTATCGATCATAAATACATAGTGAAGAATTTCCCCGACTATACAATCAAGACCATTGATTTCTGTCTGACCTTTTTCGTATTTATTCCGGTGATGATCTATCTGCTGTCCTACCTGCCTTTTGTGGACAATTCCCATCCGGGATTGTTTGACCGGATGCTGGCGAACCAGACTTCCATGTTCAATTACCACAGTGGGCTGGAGGCTACCCATCCCTATTCCTCGTCCTGGTATGAGTGGTCCACCATGGTCCGTCCGATCTGGTACTATTCCGGCTATCTGACCGATGCGGTCAAAGAGGGAATCAGCGCTTTCGGCAATCCTGTCGTATGGTGGATCGGCATTCCGGCATTTATTTACATCCTGTACCTGCTAATTCGCAATAATGCGTTTTTCTGTTCTCTGACAGGGCGCACCAAAACTGCGAACTCAACTGCCACCGGGCTACTGTCCCGAAGCGAATATGCCGCTGCTGCTTTCCTGGTGGTGGGCTACCTGGCGCAGTACCTTCCCTGGTTCTTCGTCACCAGAATCACCTTCATCTACCACTACTTCCCCAGCGTGCCTTTCGTGGTGCTGATGATCGCATGCAGCCTGATGCAGCTGAAGAAGCGTATGTCTGACCGCACCTTTATCATCGTCTGCTGCGCCTATGCCGCTGTGGCGTTTGCCCTGTTCCTGCTGTTCTATCCGGTACTGTCCGGACAGCCGGTGGAGGTGGATTTTGTATTGAAATACTTACGATGGAGACCGACCTGGGTATTGATCTCGGGGTAAAAGAAAGGTATGCGACTACTATGACCGTTTTTATGAATATCCTTTTCATCCTGATCACCGGAATATGGTTTGTTCGATTTTTTATAGAAATGGGTATGTCCAAAGAGCATCGGATCTGCCGCTTTTTTCAGGGTTCGGCGGAGTATAAGGGAGAATCTCTGACGAAAAAAGATATCCGGCAGGTTCTGCTCTTTGCTCTTGCGATCCGGTTACTGGTCTATTTCGCAGGCATTTTTATCTACATGGTGCATTCGCATGTAACGGTATTTTCCTGGAATGATTTTCTTAATCTGTGGAACCGATCAGATGCCCAGCATTATCTTGATCTTGCGGAAAAAGGCTATGCCGCCTGCACAGAAGTAACGGAATGGTCCGGCAGGGAAGAGCATCTCTTTCTTGTCTTTTTTCCGTTGTATCCCTGGTTCATCCGCCTGGTGCATTTGTTTGTAAACAGTTACGTGGTGGCTGCGTTTGTTGTTTCTATTCTTTCTTTTTGTATTGGCTGTGCATTTTTCTATGGCGCCGTGAAGGAAGAATATGGGGCTTCCATTGCTGAAAAATCACTTATTTTGTTAATGTTATATCCGTTTTCCTTTTTCTTCGGAGGAATCATGACCGAAAGCCTGTTTTTCTGTCTGATGTCTGCGGGCTTTTTCTATATTCACAGGCACAAATGGCTGGGCGTGGGGCTGATTGGGATCTTAGCGTCACTGTGTCGTATTCAGGGAGTCATCCTGCTAGGCGTTGGTATGGTTGAATTTTTCGTATATTATCAACCACTTCGGATGCTTCGTGAGAAGCAGTTTAAAAGTTTCCTTAAGCACTTTTTTACGGAGGCGGTCTGGCTGTTTCTGATCCCTATTGGGAACCTTATATACCTGGGGCTTAATTATCAGATCACCGGCAATGCCTTTCAGTTCACTGTCTATCAGAAAAATCACTGGTATCATACCACTACCTGGTTCACGAACTGTGTAGCGGAGATTGTGCGTTATTTTTCCGGTCAGGGCTCCGATACCATGCTTCTCATATGGTATCCCGAGCTGGTTCTGTTCCTTGTGGCTGCCGTATTGCTTCTCTATTCTCTCAGAACCCAGCCGTTGAAATACAGTGCCTACCTCCTGGTCTACACCCTGATCAATTACTCCGTCACCTTCCTGATCAGCGGTGGACGGTATATGCTGAATGCACTTCCTCTCTTTTTCTTTACTGCCGCATTGCTGGATAAGCATAAAATGTTGTATAAATTGTTATGCTTTGCCTTAGCCTTATTATATGGCATTTACTTTACCGCGTTTATCACGGGTGGGGCGATTTACTAATCTACAGCTTACAGAAAATATTGTTGTATCATATTTTCTACGATGTTAGATTTCAGAGGAGACTCTTCCGATTCGTAGGTCGCCAGAAGTGTATCTGACAACATAATTCCATTTATGTTATAGAGCTGCATTTTCTGAAATGCTGCCTGTGCGTAATTTTCATTATCCATCATGCCAAAGTGCTCCCAGTAATAGGTTCGTCCTGTTACCGGGTGCCTTATGGTGAAATCCGGGTAAATGACTTTTCTTCCCAGGTGCAGTGCTTCTTCATAATGGAAGGGGATTTTGTTCACATGAAGCATAGTTGCAATGATTGCTTCTGACTTGGAGCGCACTTTCTGCCCATCAAAAATGGGGTGGATCAGTTGCTCCGGATACTTGGGGCATCTCTCATAGTCCTGCTTTTCCCATTCTGTAATTCCAGCATTTGATGAAGTAAATGCTTTTTGCAGAAGTTCTGAATATACTGTTGTCTCAAGCAGCTGCTCTTCTCTCGTTTTGTCTTTGCTACACAGGTTCAGGTAACCTTGTATTGCATATTTCTCCTGCAAAATATCCTGTAACATGGCTTCGTAATATTTCTTCTCCGCCATGGTTACTGCCATGTTTTTCTCTTTGCTGGGAATATAAATTTTCTGTCCATTGCAAGATATATACCACTTCTTGTGTTTACCGTTTTGAGAATAGATCAGTTTGCCTGCCGGATAGGTCTGCAGGCGTTCCAAAATAGTTCTTTCCCGTTTGTCCAGCACTTCTTTTTCTCTGAGCATCTGGTGATATAGCATGACTTCGCCTTTCTTGTATTTTGTTGTGATTTGTTCAGTTGCTTTTTGTTGAAATTCTGCTGAAACCAGCTGGATTTTCACATGAATTGCAAATAGAATTTCATCGTCAGATGAAAATGTAATGCTATTACACCATATTTTCGCGTAAATGTAAACATTTATTTTCTTCGTGGGCACGGCATAGACTCCAAGCGGCGACTGTGCCCTTCTTGCTCTCTTTTATGGGCACCGCATAGACTCCAGGCGGCAGCTGTGCCCACAGGCGACCATACAAGTTCAAATTTATAAAAAACAGTGCCCGAATCACATTACTGATCCGGGCACTACTCTCTAACCTTGTTTATTCTCTTAGCTTTCTGCAATGGCATTACCGGTATACAACTGGTAATATCTGCCCTTCTGGGCGATGAGTTCATCATGGCTGCCTCGCTCAATGATGCGACCCTGCTCCAGGACCATGATGCAGTCACTGTTTTTGACGGTGGAGAGTCTGTGGGCGATGACAAAAGTAGTTCTGCCCTTCATCAGCTTATCCATGCCATCCTGTACGATCTTCTCGGTACGGGTATCAATGGAGCTGGTAGCTTCATCCAGAATCAGTACCGGAGGATCTGCTACAGCAGCTCTCGCGATGGATAACAGCTGTCTCTGACCCTGGCTTAAGTTCGCGCCGTCACCGGTGAGGACTGTATTGTAGCCATCCGGCAGCTGGCGGATAAAGGTATCCGCGTTGGCCAGCTTTGCCGCGGCGATCACTTCCTCATCCGTAGCATCCAGTTTACCGAAACGGATATTGTCCATAACGGTAGCGGTGAACAGATGGGTATCCTGCAATACGATACCTAAGGATTTTCTCAGATCCGCCTTCTTGATCTTTTTGATATTGATACCGTCGTAACGGATCTTACCGTCCTGAATGTCATAGAAGCGGTTGATGAGGTTCATGATGGTGGTCTTGCCGGCACCGGTGGAACCTACGAATGCGATCTTCTGACCGGGTTTTGCATACATCTCAATGTTATGCAGTACGATCTTGTCATCGTTGTAACCGAAGTCTACATCATCAAATACCACTTCGCCCTGTAACTCGATATAATCTACCGTGCCGTCTGCCTGGTGTACATGCTTCCATGCCCACATACCGGTTCTCTCGGGACATTCCACGATTTTGCCATCTACTTTTTTCGCACGTACCAGAGTTACATAGCCTTCATCGGTCTCCACCGGCTCATCCAGCAGATCAAAGACTCTCTTGGCACCAGCCTGTGCCATAACTATACTGTTCAGCTGCTGGCTGACCTGGTTGATCGGCATGTTGAAGCTCTTGTTGAAGGTTAAGAAGCTTGCCAGCTTACCAAGGGTCAGTCCCGCAAAGCCGCCCAGTGCCATGGCACCGCCGGTGATAGCACATACCACATAGCTTAAGTTACCCAGCTGAGCGTTAATGGGTCCCATCACATTAGCGAACTTATTCGCATTATAAGCACTGTCACACAATTCATCATTCAGTGCCTTGAACTCTTCCAGACTCTTGTCTTCGTGACAGAATACCTTGACAACCTTCTGTCCTCCCATCATCTCTTCAATATAGCCGTTGACTTTACCGATATTCTTCTGCTGTTTTACGAAATATTTTCCACTTAAGCCCGCTACCTTGCTGGTAACCACCATCATCAGCACTACCATGATCAGGCTGACAGCTGTCAGAGGTACGCTTAACACCAGCATACTTCCCAGCGTACCTACTACCGTGATGAAACTGGAAAATACCTGTGGAATACTCTGGCTGATCATCTGACGCAGTGTATCGATATCGTTGGTGTAGATGGACATGATATCGCCGTGGGAGTGGGTATCAAAATACTTGATCGGCAGCCTCTCCATATGTTCAAACAGATCATCACGAAGACTCTTCAATGTTCCCTGAGTCACCGTAACCATGATTCTGTTATACGCATAGGTGGATCCAACGCCTACCAGATAGAAGCACGCCACCCTGATGATCTCATGCAGCAGACTGGTAAAATCAGGAGATTCCTGTCCGATCATCGGCATAATATAATCATCAATCAGGGTCTGCATGAACAAAGTACCCTGAATATTCGCAACGACACTCAGTACAATGAACACCAATACCATGATAAAATGAAATCCATACTTTTGAAACACATAAGACATCAGTCTTTTAAATACTTTTCCCGGATTCTCAATACGTGTACCGCCCTGCATTCTTCTGCCGGGTCCACGCATTCCGCCACCCATAGGTCCTGGCATTATGACTCACCTCCATTCTCATCAAAATCGCCGCCACCCGTCTGGATCTGGGCTTCATATACTTCTCTGTAAATCTCGTTGGATTTCAGCAGTTCTTCATGCGGTGCAAACGCATCGATCTTACCGTTATCCATAACGATGATACGGTCTGCATCCTGAATACTGGAAATACGCTGTGCAATGATAATCTTCGTCGTACCTGGGATCTCCGTGGCAAATGCCTTCCGGATCTTCGCATCGGTAGCGGTATCCACGGCACTGGTGGAATCATCCAGGATCAATACCTTCGGCTTCTTTAACAATGCTCTGGCAATACACAGTCTCTGCTTCTGTCCACCGGATACATTGCTACCGCCCTGCTCAATATAAGTGTTATATTTTGCGGGCATTTTTTCAATAAATTCATCGGCACATGCCAGACGACAGGCACGTATGCATTCCTCTTCGGTGGCATTCTCATCCCCCCATCGCAGATTCTCTAAAATGGTACCTGAGAACAGCACATTTTTCTGTAATACCACAGATACTTCATTACGCAGAGTCTCCAGATCATAGCTTCTGACATCCTTACCGCCGACATAAACGGCACCTTCATTGACATCATACAGACGGCTGATGAGGTTTACCAGACTGGTCTTGGAGCTTCCGGTACCTCCCAGGATACCAATGGTCTCGCCTGCTTTGATTTCAAAATTCAGATCATCCAGTACCGGTTTTTCACTTTGTTTATTATATCGGAAAGTTACATGATCAAAACGAATGCTGCCATCTTTCACATCATAATCCGGATGTTCGGGGTTTGTAATATCTGCTTTCTCATTCAGCACCTCTGCAATACGTTTGCCGCTGGCAGCACTCATGGTCATCATAACAAAGATCATGGCCAGCATCATCAGGTTCATCAGAATGGTCATGCAGTAAGTCAGCAGACTCATCAGTTCACCGGTGGTAAGTTCACTGGATATGATCATGTGTGCGCCCAGCCAGCTGATACCCAGAATACATGCATATACAGTAAACTGCATTACCGGCCATACATAGGTCATGGTACATTCCGCTTTTTTGAACATCTTGTAGATGTTATAGCTTGCCTTGTGGAACTTGTCGATCTCATAGTCCTCACGCACATATGCTTTTACCACACGCTGTGCAGCTACATTTTCCTGTACACTTGCATTTAAGTCATCGTATTTCTTGAATACTTCACTGAAATACTTGGACACTGCTTTCATAATGAAAACAATAACAATTCCAAGGAACACTACTGCCACCAGGTAAATGCTTGCCACTCTCGCATTGATCAGGAATGCCATCAGCATAGCACAGATCAGGCTGACCGGTGCACGGAAGCACATACGCAGAAGCATCTGGTAAGCATTCTGGATATTGGTAACATCCGTAGTCATACGGGTAACCAGTCCTGCGGTGGAGAACTTATCAATATTGGAAAAAGAGAAGGTCTGGATGTTCTCATACATGGCCTCTCTTAAGTTTCTGGCAAAACCGGTGGATGCCTTCGCACCGTATTTACCTCCCATGACTCCTGCAAACAATCCGACAATGGCTGCCAGGATCATGTAACAACCGATAACAAAAATATGTTTCATATCTCCTGCTTCCACACCGTCATCAATGATGGATGCCATCAGGAGCGGAATCACCATTTCCATGGCTACTTCCAGGATCATGAATATAGGCGTGATAATGGAGGGCCATTTATATTCCTTGATCTGTTTTGCTAATGTTTTGATCATAGCTGTTTTCCTTTCTTATTATTTCTTCCTGTTATTTTCTATTCTGATAACTATTTTTTAATCTGGTGTCAGGAGCATCCGGTAACATCGCGCATTTTAGCAGAAGTCTCGCAGCGGCCGGCACGCTCGCCATCCATTCCCAGATTCTGCATCATCTTATCCAAAATAGATAAGAATACCTTTTTCTCTTCTTCGGTAATACCATCCTCCAGCTCCCGATTGAAATCCCGAATCTGCTCTTCGATCAGCTTGTGATGCCGGATTGCCTTTTCCGTTAAAAGAATCCGCTTCAATCTCGCATCCTCCGTAGACGCCACCCGGACGAGATATCCCTTCTGCTCCAGGCTTTGCAGCATCACCGTCGCCGTGGATCTTCGAATCCGGAATTCCTTCTCCACATCCTTTTGATAGACATCTCCGTGTCTGCTCTTGTGATACAGATATCCCAGAAGCGGTCCCTGCATCCCATTGAGTTCATAACCCTTCTGCTGGGTGAAGATTCCTTCCATCCTCCGGCGGATCATGTTGTTGGCGGCCTTGATTTCGAAGCCCAGCTGACGGTTCGTCAGTACACTTTCCTCCTCGTCCATTCTGCCTCCTTTATTTTCTGCAAATTTCTAATGCACTGCTAAATTCTGCTTCCGCATTTTAGCATAACCATGAAAAACATATACTTAATGTTTTGCACTAAAAAATGTTAGATAGCTAACTGTTTTTGTTAGTCATCTAACATTATATCGCAATCTCTATTCATTGCAAGCAAAAAAATATAAACTCTTTATAAACTGCTGTGATTTCCTTCTCAGTCCTCCAGTACTCGGCTTAAGACTTCATCCTCCATCACCAGTTTTTTCGCCATTTCCCGGTATTTTTCCTCATGGAGATAGGTGTGACGGTGCGGTTTGATGGAAGGTGCCATATCAATCGCTTCCAGAAAATCGGATTTCTTCATATGTAAGGTTTCCACATAATCCCAGAATCCGGTCTCCTGCAATACGGTACCGACACGAATGTAGCGGTGATTCTGCACCTTCGCCATGATATAAGTTGCAATTCCCACCTGAATACCATGTAACTGCGGCACTTCCAGGAGCTTATCCAGGGCATGCGAAATCAGATGTTCACTGCCGCTGGTAGGAGCACTGCTGCCGGCAATCTCATTGGCGATACCGCTCATAGCCAGGGAATCCAGCAGTTCCTTCAGGAACAATTCATCCTTGATGCTCTCATAGGGGGTACGGACGAAGCTGTTGACCGCTTTCTTCGCAATCATGACCGCGAAATCATTCACTTCTCCACAGCCTGCCCTTTCCTCAAAGATCCAGTCATAGAGTGCCGTGATCTTAGAGATCATATCGCCGATGCCGGAATAAATGAACTTCTCCGGAGCCGTACGGATCACCTGCGTATCCACGATGATGCCGTATGCCAGTCGGGCGGGGACGCTGGTTCTCTTCCCTTGCACCAGAAGGGATGCACTGGCACTGGAGAAACCGTCACTGGAACTGGAAGTCGGTACGCTTATAAAGGGGAGATTCCGCAGAAACGCTGCATATTTTCCGGCATCGATGACCTTACCGCCGCCGATGGAGATCACAGCCTTCGCCTTGTTGGGAATGGCGAAAGCCAATGTAATGATGTCGTCGATATCCACTGTGTCCAGTTCATTGTATTCCAAAACATTTACATCCGCTTCCTTCAGGGAATTCATCACCAGTTCCCCGAACATATCGATCAGTCCGTTACCGAAAAACAACACGACCTGATCCAGATTCTCCGCCTTCAAATAACCGCCGATTTTGCCTAATGCTCCGTTTCCGATTTTTAAAATGGACGGAATCGCCATCTCTTTTCCTATCTGCATGGTAACCTCTCCTTATGAATAATGTATTTTATTCTTCCATTATAGAAACATTGACTTACTGATAATCACTATTTTAAATATAGCATTGCAATATTTGATTGTAAATAAAATGGTAACTATTCAGAACCCCATTCGCAAAATCGCCTCTATGAGGCTTCCTTTTTGCTCATGTGGTTACTTCGCCATATAAATCATATCAAATGTTCTTACGAATGCAAGCATTCGACGTACATGTTGACATGATTTGCATGGTTCTGAATAGTTACATAAAATGTTAGATTACAAAAAAACAGCCATTTCCACACGAAAATGACTGCTCCTGTATCTTTTTCTCTCACCCAACACTGATCCCGAACATCTGCAACACCCACAAAATCAGCCCCAACACCCAGCTGGAAAAAATTCCATACAATATCACCGGCCCGGCGATAGTGAAGATCTTGCAGCCGATGCCGAAGATCTGTCCTTCCTTCTGGTATTCCACAGCGGGTGCCGTCACGGAATTGGCGAATCCGGTAATCGGCACCAGTGCTCCGGCGCCTCCCCATTTTGCTAGCTTAGGATAAATATGAAGGGCTGTCAGTACAACAGACAAAAATACCAAAATCAGTGAGCACCAGCTTCCGGAAGTCTGCGGGTCCATCCCCAGCACATTTCCGGTATAATTCAGGATTCCCTGCCCGATGCAGCAGATAATCCCTCCGGTTAGAAAAGCTTTGCCCATCTGTGCCCACAGATTATGGGTGGGGGTGACTCTTTTTACATACTGTTCGTACTCCTGCTTCTCTTGTGCATCCGGCTGTACCGGACTCCCTGACATATGCGGAATCTCCTTCTGCTCTGCCTGCTGATCCTCCTGTTTTGTACCATTCTGTTTCATAGAAATACCTGCCTTTCCACCACCCGACCGTTTCCCGGCAGGCAGACTCTGTGTCTCTGACTGATAACAGAATGTCCGTTTTCACACCTTTATATGTATCGTTTTTACAAACTTTCTTTTGAAAATTTTTTCTTTTCCATATTTTTCCGGCACTTGTCAAATTCATACCCGACAATGCCGTAGCGCAGCTTCCAACGGAAGAACAGGTTGCTGCCCGCCTCCGGCGCATAGAGTTTTCGCAGGAAATAATTCACTGTTCTCTCTTCATAAGGTTCCAGAGGGATTCCACCGTAGATCGTCTTCTGCAAAAGTTCGCAGATTCTTCGGTATTCCCCGGGACGAATCACAGAGATTCTTGCAATTACAGCGGCTTCCACTGCATCCGTGTTCCACCCCAGGCGTGCCTCAATGCCACGTATCCTAAGGAAATACAGAAGTTTACGCTCCATGTCCTCTGCTTTCTGAACGGGGGATCTGCTGTCATACCGTCCATTCTCCCACCATAAAAACAATATCCTCAAAATCTCCCCACACACCGTCACTATTACAAATAATAAAAGTGCCAGTGCCACAAATCCCAGACGGAACGCGCTGATATTACGAATCACGCTCTGCAGTTCCTCTGCCACACTGCTTTCCTCGCCGCCGGTGTCTGTAGATTCTGTTTCTAAGCTGTGTCCGAATCTGCGTAATTGCACTGTAGATACCGTCGCTGTCGGAGGTATAATCCTCCCAGAACCACTTCTGCATCAGGTCATACATTCCGCTGTCCAGTTCCGTGTATTTTTCATAAACGAAATCTCTGTACACTGCCTCCGCCGCACAGTAGGCTCTCTGTGCCTCATTTTGCGGATCACTGACCCATTCCGCCGCAACAGCCAGTTCCGCCGGTCTGCTGCCTGAGACTTCTGCCATTTTTGATTTCTGCTAAAGATGCCGGTACATAGAGCCTTTCTCTGTTTGCTTCTCCCGTCATGATCTTCAGTTCGTTTGTCTCGGGCTTA
>DJEP01000123.1:36931-54823 GCA_002431915.1 Lachnospiraceae bacterium UBA5895
GCATCTGCCTCTGCATCAAGCATAGGCGCTCCCCACTGGTCTCTTCCGAAGTCCGGCATAATTGCCGCATCGTAATGCGACGGTTCACTGGTCTGACGCAGAATCAGTTCCTCCGTCTTACTGGACAGTTTCCAGTGAATGGAACGGATATCATCTCCCGGTACATACTCTCTGATATCGAACATTTCGCTGGGTTCGTTTCCCTTGCGGTTCAGTGTCATACCCTCTTCTCTACTGATACCAAAGTTAGAACCGGAGATTTCTGCCTGCACCTTCATCGGTGCCGGATAGCAGACCATACTCAGATCCTCAAAAGAAGGAATATTTAACGCAAACAGCCGCAGGACATCTCTGACCTGTATTTTCTCGCAATGAAAGCGGATCTCTCCGCAGTTTTTCACCGGCCAGTCCAGCTCATAAACCGTCTCCTCATTCTCCAACGGAATGAGATATCTCTTTTTTTCTATGGTGTGGAACATAACATTGCGAATCTGAAGTTCCACAAGTACCGATCCTGTGGCGATCAGCCTGCCGGAGTATTCCAGCCGGAAACGAAGCGGCATGCTTTTACCTGCCTGTCCACCGTGCCGCAGTTCCATGACTACCCGCAGTTTCACGGTATCCCGGCGCAGACAGAGCAAAAGTGCTATTGCCAGTAAAAAAGTCCGACCAGCCATAACAGAAAAAACGAGTTTGCGGAAAAATACAGCAAAATGACTGATAATAAGATCAACCCGATATAGGTTGTTCTGTTCTTCCACAATATGTCTGTATGATTTCCTCCTGAACAGTCGAAAAAGCATCCTTCTCCGATACTTTCTATCGTACCGTGAATGGTAACACTGGTTATCCCGCTACACTTTTCAAATGCATGCTCCATCAGGTAACTGTAATATCCGGACAATCCGTAATGCACTTCACCTGACAGTCCGGAATCATAAAAAGCATAATCGTCCACTGCGACCATCAGCCACAGATCATCCCAGTTGATAGTATAGCTGCCGCTTTTGGAATGGGTCTGATACATCGCACACGCAATTACTTTCTGGGTCGATGCCGGCAATATTACCTGTTCATCCACGGTCTTCCCTGCACGCAGCGCCAGCCATGGATTGCCGGAACTACTTTTTCCGTATAGCATTTTCCCATTCCCACCGATACTTTCCACACTATATTCGGCCACTCCGACCCAGCTTTCAAAATATGCACACCTGCCATCCGGATATTGCTTCCAGTAGCAATCGGGATCATCCGAGTGCACACTCGGAATATAGAATACCGAATTTTATCCATTCCAGCTTTGTATGATTTTTAAATGCCTCGTCTCCGATGGCTGTGATCGTAACATTGGTTCCGTCATCAGAGGTTACCGTTCCGTCAAAAGATACAATATCCTCCGGAGCAGCCAGTAATTGCGCTGTTCCCTCCGGTTCCGTAATAATATAGGTATAGCCAAGTTTTGTGGTAATCCTTTTTTCCGTGACAATTTTAACCTGAATGCCTGCAGCACCTTCTCCGGCATTTTTCAGCTCTTCTTCCGGATATTTCTGTTATGGTGCACTATAGCACCAGATAACCTTTATCTTACTGTTCTTCAGACAATCCTTCTCCAGTGTCAGATGATCTATATTTTCCGGCACCACCAGATTGACGGTATCTGCTGCCGAAAATGCCTGTTTCTCTATATTTTTTATTGTTTCCGGTAAACGTACTGTCTTGGAAGCGCTTTTTAATACATAGTGCAGATTTCCCTCCCGGTCTGCTGCCAGATGATCTTTCACAGTATATAGTGTATCCTCAACATCTGTTTTCAGTTGAAGTCCTTCCAGGTCTGTCTCATAACAATCCATAAAATCATTCAATACTTTTTCATTCATGGAAATTTTACAATATGAGTGTAGATTTTTCAGTTCGATTTCCGGAATTTGTGAAACCTCCTCCGTTGACAGTTGAATTTTCTCCAGGTTATTCCAGGTCGGAATGCTTACCTCCTCTACTCCGGAAGGAATCGTCAATTCTTTCACCATATAAGGGATTCCCAGCAAGTGTGCTCTGTTTTTATTATATAGGATTCCGTCATCCCCTGCCTGCAGGCAGGGATTGTTGTCATCCACACATAATTATCCCACGCAATCAGGTCTTCCGTATCTACATACAATACAGTCTCCGGTTTCTTCACAGTATCCACCGGTCTCGTCGCAGGCTGCGGTGCCGGTGTCCGGGACGGTTCGGAAGGCTTCGGAGTCACTGTCGGCGTGGAACCGCCGTTTCCGCTGCCGGTTCCAATACCTGTCCCGGTTCCTGACATTCCGCTATTCTCTCCGCCGGTGCCATTCACCAGATCCGCATTATCGCTGTCTTCGGGCAACAGAGAATTATTGGCTTCATCTCCCGCCAGATTGATGTTCTCCGCATCATCCGGCAGATTCGTCCGACCGGTCTGGAACAGATAATCTGCACTGTTTTTCAGTTCTGGGCTAAGTGCATCCTCTGCGGTTCTGTCCTTCTCCCAGAGTTTGCTCTCGCCTTCTTTTTCTTCGCTGTTTTTCTGTGAAGTGGTATCTTCATCACCGGAAAATACCACCTGATTCACCTAAGGCAGGCTGGAAGGCTGTTCCATCCTCATAAGCCTTTACCATTTGAAAAGCACCAGCTGCAATGACCGGTACCGCAAAATGTCCGTTCATTCCGCTCTTTAAGGACAATCTCTCATCCTCCACAAAAGCATCTGCGGACAGAGCAAAAATAGGAATCTTTCCGGCATCTGTACATCCACGAGGATAAAGTTGTAATATCCCGCCGGGTGTGCACAGAAGCTGTCCACAGACTTCTGTCCGTCATCTGCGACTTCCACTTCGGCTCCCATGTTATTCAGTATCTCTACGGCAATCATAGCGTTGATCCCATTGTCCTCCGCCAGCAGGATCCTGCGTCCGCGGAAGGCTTCTTCTGCATCCGGCTTACTGCCTGCCACCGTCAATCCGAAATGCGATTCCATTAAGCAACGATGACGACGAGGTGCAAAGCGCCAGCAAGCAGCTGATTAATCTGGATGATTATGATAATATGTCTGTGATAGGACGCTGTAGTTACGTGACCCGGGATGAGAATGGGGATCTGTTGGATTTCTTTGACTGGGAGCAATCCGGATGGATGATGGGATTTGAGGCGGATCTGACGTCAGAGTATCGGACTGTAGTGCAGCCCATGGACCATCCGGAGAATTACGTATGCATATTCTTCATGAAGGATTCCCAGGGGAATATGTCCTTCCGAAGATGGTTTGTCGGGAGGTGGTGATATTTTCTCGAAAAATGTTGAACATCAGGGTGGAGCGAACAGGACGTTCGCGACAGGCGGACGGCGACAAGGATGTCGCCTGGAGCCGTGCCCGTACGAATTAGAACCGCTACTCACTTTTCGTCAGAAAATTCCCACCGGGAGACCTTACATCGAGGAAGGATATTCCGTTCGCCGCGGGCGTTCGTGGCTTTATCTAGCCGCATTCGCCGCCGCGGATGGATTTTATTAATAACGGTACTTCAAACAGCATCATTACGATCCAGCCGATCATATTCGCCCATGCCAAACTTGCGAAGTCCATATGCAGCAGACGGATCATTACAAATACTGCCACAACTCTGCCGAACATATTCATAAATGTGCTGTACAGTGTCACTTTCAGATCGCCGATGCCCCGGAAGAATCCCTGGATTCCATTGGTCAGTCCCGGCAGGATGTACATCCAGGAGATCAGATGCAGGTAACTGATACCGAGTGATACCACCTGTGCATCCCCGTCCTCGGCAAACAGCGTCATGATCTGCGGAGCCAGACCCCAGATCACGGTAAACAATCCAATAGAATAGACCAGTTCGATCAGAAGTCCCGTCTGGAACCCCTTCTTCATGCGCTCTTTGTGTCCGGCGCCCTTGTTCTGCGCCAGGAAAGTCGTCATGGCATGTCCGATGTTCTGCTGGGGTGTGTAGGCAAAGTCATCCACACGATTCACCGCGGTAAATGCCGCCATGACCGCAACACCCTGGGTATTGACCACAGACTGTATGATCAGCTTGCCCAGCTGTAAGCACACCTGCTGCATGGCACTGGTGCTACCGTAGCTGACGGTCTTGCCCAGCAGGCTCTTATCGAACACCCACCACTTTTTCCCAAGGCATAAAAGAGGTATCTTTTTCTTAATATAAATTCCGCACAACAGACAGCACAGTCCCTCGCTGCATACCGTGGCAATAGCGCTGCCCGCCACACCCCATCGCAGTACCACAACGAAGAACAGATCTCCGAAAACATTCAGGAAAGCACTGGTTACCAGAAAATACAACGGTGTCTTACTGTCTCCCAGTGCCCGCATGGTATTCGCCAGGAAATTATACATAAACGTAAAAATCAGTCCCAGGAAAATGATCCGAAGATAGGCGGAAGCCTCCGGGATCGCTGTCTCCGGCACCCGGATCAGCTTAAGCACCGGTGTTGCCAGCAGAAGCATAAGAAGGGAGAACACTACGGAGAATCCACAGCCCGCCAGCATTGTTGTGCTGATCTGTCTCGACAGAGTGTCGTAATCTTTTGCTCCATACTGAGAACTCATTAACACACTTGCTCCCATGCACATTCCACTGATCAGCAGAATTGATATATTCATAATCGGCGTGGAAGTTCCCACTGCCGCCAGTGCCTGCTCTCCCACGTATTTTCCTACGATCACGGAGTCCGCTGCATTGTAGGTTAACTGAAACAGATTGCCCAGTACCAGTGGAATCGTAAAAGATACTAAGGGAAGCAGTATCTTTCCCTGGGTCATGTCACGTTTCTCTATCGTACTCATTTTACTGTTGTCCTTTCGTTGTCATTTTCCGAAGTGGCGGTCTTACTTCTTTTTCTGTGAGCATTCCTTCCGTCTGCTCTTCTGAAGCTTCCATGCTGTCCTCTGCGCCGGAAGTCTCATTGCCACTGACAGATGCCACGCTGTCCGTATCCGCACTCATCTCGCTGCCCTGCTTCTGATCCATGTTGTCGCTGTTTTGTGCCGCCTGCTGCACATTCTCTGTAGCGAAGCCATCCACATCTGTCGTCACTTCCGCCATGACATTTTCCGCCCGTTCCGCAGGTGCTGCCTCATTCTCTTCCCGTGCCGCTTCCGCTGCTTCATATACCTGCTGCTGCGCTGCTGCAGTATCTACTGCCTGCGCCGCCATATCCGCACCGGTGCTGTCTGCCATTTTGGTGCCGCTCATGGTCATATACAGTACACCCGCTGCCACGAAACACAGGCAGGCCGCCGCAATGCGTGATGCGTAGTGCAGCGGGAATCTATGTATTTTCCCGTTTTCTTTCTGCTTCTTGGTGCCGTTACTCTGTTCACTCTGAAGCAGCAGTTCCTCATCCACACCGGACAGGGCACGGAATAATTTTTCTTCTTTTTCTCTGTTTTTGTTTTGTCCGCTCATTGTCCCTACCTCCGTCTACAGAACGATTCCCTGCTGCTCCAGATATTTCTGCAGCTTTTTCCTGGTGCGGAACAGGGAAGTCTTCACGGTATTCAGATTCATGCCGTAACGCTCTGCGATCTGGGCATACTCCTCCACGAACCAGTACCTGCGTAAAAATACATCACATTCCTGTTCGGACAGGGTATGTAGGAAAGCATTGATGCTGTGCTCCAGTTCCGCAGCTTCCACTGCGCTTTCCGTATCGTGGGCTGCGGGAATGCACTCCGCCAGTTCATCCAGCGTGGTATCCATGACACCGCTTCCGCGTTTTTTCGCATTTTTTGCCTTCCATCTATCAAACGACAAATTGCGGGTGATAGTTCCCAAAAACAGTTTCAGCCGGTTCGGTTTTTTCGGGGGAATGGCATTCCATGCCCGCATCCAGGTATCGTTCAGGCACTCTTCCGTATCCTCTCTATCATGCAGGATATGGTAAGCTATGCTGTAACAGTATGTTCCGTAGCTCTTCTGTGTCTCCGCGATTGCCTGTTCATTCCTCGTCCAGTACAGTTCCAGTATCGCTGTATCTTCCACAGGCTTCTCCTTTCCAGAAAGGGCACTGCCACAATCTTAACCTTGTAACAGTGCCCCTTGCTCTTCCTCTATTTATCCCATCTGTCCAAATTAAAGCTGGAATTTCTTCGCATTTGCATTTAATTCGTCTGCAATCACATTCAGCTGCGCGGTAGCCTGTCGGCAGTCCTCTACGATCTCTGCCAACTGATCCATGGTAGCTGCGGTCTCTTCGGTGCTTGCCGCATTGTTCTGGGAGATCTCGGTCAGTCCATTGATCTTCTCTACCACATCGGTCTTGTAACTCTCAATATGATCCAGTTCGCCGGAGATCACGTTGATCTCGCCTACGACTTTCTGTACTTCCTGGTTCAGCGTGCTGAATACATTCAGGGTCGTTCCCAGCTTCTCGTTCTGCTGATGAATCTCGCCTACCACACCGTTCATGATTTCAACGCTCTGGTTAGAATTACTAATCAGGTTCTCCACGATGCCACGGATCTTATCTGCAGATTCCTTGGACTGGTCTGCCAGACCACGGATTTCTTCCGCTACTACTGCAAAGCCTCTGCCCATCTCACCGGCTCTAGCTGCCTCAATGCTGGCATTTAAAGACAGCAGATTGGTCTGATTCGCAATACCTGCGATGATATCAGTAGCCGCCTGAATTGCCTGTGCGGACTCGTTGGTGATATTGGTCTGCTCCTGCACCTGATCCACTGACTGCTGTGTATGAGAGCTGATCTCAAGCAGCTCCTTCAGGGTGCTGTCCACGGTAGCATTGCTTTCCTTCATGTTGGCAGCGCTGCTGCTTAAAGCACCTACGCTGTCTGCGGTACGGTTCAGGGCATTGCTCATCTCGTTCATGCTTTCGCTGACCCTCTGAGTATCCGCTGCCTGCGTGGTAGCTCCCTGGGCGATCTCATTTACCGCAGTATTTACAGAAGAAATGGACTGCCCGATGCTGTCAAAATTACTGGTAAAGGTACCGGTGAACTCGTTCATGTCCTTCATGGAATTATGAATATCCGTAATAATTCTGGAGAATCCGTTTACCACAGAGTAAACAGCCCTTGCGCTCTTACCTACTTCATCACTGCGGTTCAAAAGCTTGTCCGGAACCTTAAGATTCAGTCTGCCTTCCGCTATCTGGCCCAGATTCCCCACAACACCATGCAGTGCCTTGGAAATCAGACCTACAACAATGAAGGAAGATACACAGAATACCGCCACAAGAATCAGGATGGCTATAGCTCTGCCTGTGACGATGCCCTTATAAAACCCCTCTACTTCCTTTACCGGAATACAGGTAACCAGAATACCCACCACCGTACCGTCAGTGTTCTTAAGGGGTGCCAGATATGCGTAACAGCTGGTATCACCCAGCATCATGGAATTGGAAAAATGACTTTCTCCACCCAGTACTTTAGAAGATACCTTCTCATTCAGGGTAATGGCACTTCCGGTCAGATTGGTCACTGCCAGGTCCTTGCCCCAGAACATGGCTACATCCACACCGGCATTCTGCTTCATGGCATCCAATATCTGCTTATTATCCGTGAGATTCAGTCCGCCCTTATAAAGCGCTCCGTTTTCGTATGTAAAATCTCCGGGCGCGGAATTGGTCAGACTCATTTCCAGTGCATATTCCGTTGCTGCCAGTTCATGATTCATCAGTTCATTGGATATTTTATCCCCTGCGGAATTCAAAGCCAGAATGGCAATCACTGCGATTGCCACAAGCGGCACCAGTACAATAGCCAGGATCTTGACTACCATATTGGCTCCCTTTTTCCCCTTCAGCTCCTTAATCCCATCGAAATCTGTCCCGTTTTTCCCCTGGTTCTGTTCCTTTTTTACGTCTTCTGCCATAGATATAGCAACCTCCTTTGTACCCTTCTGTCAGTTCGTACATATATAGAACGATTATACCTCACTATGACAAAAAAAGCTATTCTTTTTCTGCGATCAGATCCCTGATTACTTCGCCGGCGAGAATCAGTCCCGCTACGGAAGGGACAAACGAAATACTGCCGGGAATGGCTCTTCTGTCCGTGCATTTATGAGTGGAACCGGGAGGGCATACGCAGCCCGTCCGGCAGCTGTTTTCCATATTTTCCAGCGGCTTCACGGAAGGTTCTGTGGAATACACCACCTTCAGTTTCTTCACACCGCGCTTTTTCAGCTCTCTGCGCATGACTTTCGCAAGCGGACACATGGTGGTCTTATAGATATCCGCCACATGGAACTGCGTGGGGTCTAATTTATTGCCGGCGCCCATACAGCTGATGACGGGAACTCCAGCTTCCTTCGCCCGCATGATGATCTCCAGCTTGGCGGTCACGGTATCCACCGCATCCACCACATAATCGTACTGGGTAAAGTCAAACTGGTCGGCAGTCTCCGGCAGATAGAAGCATTTGTGCACCGTAACCTGCGCCTCGGGATTGATGGAATGCACACGCTCCTCCATGACGTCCACCTTGTATTTGCCGATGGTCTTCCTGGTAGCGATGATCTGACGGTTAATATTTGTCAGGCAGACCTTATCGTCATCGATCAGGTCAAAGGCTCCCACACCGCTGCGTGCCAGTGCCTCCACCACATATCCGCCGACACCGCCGATACCGAAGACAGCCACTCTTGCACCGTACAGGCGCTGCATGGCTTCCTTGCCGATCAATAATTCTGTTCTGGAAAATTCATTTAACATTTCAGTTCTCCTACTAATCTACTGGGAATACTCTCGTAAGAGTATATCACAACTTTACAGATTGTCATAGAGTCCCTGAATAAAATTTTTCACCTGCACATTATTTTCCGGTGTGGTGTCTTCCAAAGTTGCATGGATAAAGGGTTTGCGCTCCTTCATGAACTTCAGCACGGAAGTGTAATCCATCTGTCCCAGACCACAGCCTACGGATCTAAGCTTCCCATCCTTGGGGATGAAATCCTTGAGATGTACCATTGCCACATCCTCGCCTAACAGTTCGATGGCTTCATCCACGATTGCCACCTGATCCTTATAATTACAGTAATCCAGCAGGTTCACCGGATCTAAAATGATCTGAAGGTTGGGAGAGGCGATCTCATCCAGCACTTTTCTCGCTCTGGCGGGATTGTAGACAATATGCTTCCATACCGGCTCTATAGCCATGACAACGCCCATCTGCTCGGCATATTTTACCACCGGACGTAAGTTGGTGATAAAGGTCTGTAATGCCTCTTCGCTGTGACACTCCGGCACAGCGGTATAGGTCTCGTTGGGAGCACCGGTCTCGGTTCCCACCACGCCGCAGCCAAGCCACGAAGCAAAACGGATATGTGCCATATAGCGGTGGATGATCTTCGCAAGCTGCTCCGGATTGGGATTTGCCAGATTTAAGTAACATCCCAGCACCGCCACATCCACCTGATTTTTCGCAAATACATTTTTCATGTACATGGCAAGTCCCGGGGTCAGTGCCTCATCGTTGGTTGAAAACTCGGTGATCACTTTTCCCGGTGCCAGATGTCCGCAGGTAAATCCCAGTTCATGGGCATTGGCAATACGCTCCTCAAAAGGAAGCTTTTTCGTATCATGTAAACGGATTCCTAACTGCATGTTTTTCTCCTTATTTTCACTATATCACAAGCTCATTATATCAGCGCCGGATCAGTTCGTCCACGCCTTCCAGCTCGTATGCCTCTCCGGTCTGTCCTTCGATCTTCACATTATCTAAGGTCAATTTTGCAACATTTCTTGCAAAAAGTCCTCTCTTACTGCTTTTTTCCACACCATCCGACATTGCCGGAACGTCGCATTTGGCATCCTCTGCATAGCTGATGGAAATATCCTTCATGTAGATCTCTTCGATCTTCTGCTCGGGAAGTCCGTCAAAGTAAGCGGCTGCCACATGGCAGTTGGTGCATTCCATATTTTCAAATACCATCTTCTTCACCTGGGGAGTTCTGTCATCCACAGGGTAGACATCTCTGGACTGTACATAGGTGGTCTTGCCGTCGGGATCGCAGAAATAGAAGCAATTGACTACTAACGGTGTCATCACATGGTCCAGGGTCAGATTCCGGAAAATAATGTTGCTTAAGATCGCATCCTTTCCTCGGCCGCGGCGGGTCTTGATACGCAGGCCTCTGTCCGTGTGGCGGAAAATACAGTCTTCCACCGTCAGATTTACCACACCTCCCGCCATTTCACTGCCCAGGGTTACGGCACCATGACCATTTTCCATCAGGCACTGACGGATGTGGATATTCTCGGAAGGGGTCTTGTGCTTTTTACCCATGTAGATTTTGCCGCTCTTGACTGCGATACAGTCATCTCCCAGGGAGAAACGCACGCCCAGGATTTCCACATTTTTGCAGGACTCGGGATCCAGTCCGTCGGTGTTGGGGGAATCGCTGGGATTTTGTACGGTCACACCGATGAATTTCAGATCGTTGCTGAAATAGGGATGCAGTGTCCAGGAAGGGGAGTTGCAGAAAGTCATGCCCTGCAGGGTCACATTTTTACATCCGCTGATGAAGAACAATCTGGGGCGGAATGCGATATTCATAACCTTGGGATCCTTCCACCAGTTTTCCTTGGAAGCGTTGCCGTTGATCTTACCCTGTCCGTAGATCACCACGTCTTCTACACCGATACCGCAGATGATGCCGGAGAACATAGGTAAGGGATTGCCTTCCCATGTGCCGAGATTGTATTCGTCGGTCTCATCGAAGCTTTGTAACATGCCGGGGAATGTGGGGAATTTCTCTCTGTCGGTAAATGCCTTAAGTTCCGCACCCTCTGCCAGTTCGATACGGATATGGCTCTTCAAAAACAGGCTGGTGATGCGATAAGTTCCGGCAGGGAAGTACACTCTGCTGTTCACCGGACATGCCATAATGGCAGCCTGGATAAAATGCGTATCGTCATGCTCGCCGTCGCCTTTAGCACCGAATCTCGTCACATCCAGAGTCACATACTCGTAATCGGTCCTGAAAGATACTTCGCCCTGTTTTTCCCCATCCACGTAAGCTTCCACCACATATTTCTGATCCGGCTTCAGATCGAACAGAGACGTGATCGTTTTTTCCGTGGTCAATACTGTCTCCCCGTCTATCCGCAGTTCCACGGGCTGCTTTGTAAAATATCTGCCGCCGTCTGCGATCTCTATGGTCGCGCTGCGGGCAGTATGCATAATATGTCTGATTTCCATGCGCTGTTTCCTCTCGTTATTATATAATGACTATTCAGAACCCCATTCGCAAAACCGCTCTTGCAGAGCTCACTTTTTGCTCATGTGGTTACTTCGTCATATAAATATCGCAAAATCTTCTTACGAATGCAAGCATTTGGCAAATATTTTGCAATATTTACATGTCTCTGAATAGTCAGCACATCTGATATTTTTCCGCTAACAATAAATACTCCGCACATGCCTTCTGTACGGCATCACAGAATACCTTTTTGGATGTGTCGTCCATGGCAAATTTTTTCTCTTTTGCATCGTAGTACTGCTCCAGCATACGCTTCACCGCACTGCGGAAATCATCCAGAAGTTCTCTGTAATTCTCATAGATCTCCGGACTGATCTGTTCAACAGTATGAAGCAGTGCTGCGGTATAATCCGCACCGTTTTCTGCCGTAAATTCACTTTCCGCATGTCTTTTCAATACACGCATCTGTGCCATGATATCCGGATAGCCTTCCTTTTTATTCTCAGTGGTCTCATATGCCGCATAGGTGGGATATACCAGATCCGCAACCTGATAGATGTTCAAAAGTCCTACATCTGTCTGCACCTTTTTTAAGTCAAAGATGCCTTCCTCCGTACGGGGAAGTGCCTTGATTTCCTGAATTGTCATAGTTCCTCCTATATAACAAAGGCGTTCTCCTGCACGTTTATTGTAACAAAAGAACGCCGTTTTGCGTATGATCATTTACAGAGTTACGCCCTGCTTGAAAATAGCCATATCATGGAAGCCTGCTGCTTCGCTGCATACCTGCCTGCCGGAAGCGGTCTCCACTACCAGATCAAACAGCGCCTGCGTCTCCTCTTCCATGGTCTTATCCTCTACCAGTACGCCGGCATTGAAATCGATCCAGTTGGACTTTTTGCCTGCCAGTCGGGAGTTGGTAGCGATCTTCATGGTAGGAACCGGAGATGCGAAAGGAGTTCCGCGTCCTGTGGTAAACAGTACGATATGTGCTCCTGCGGCTGCCAGTGCGGTAGCTGCTACCAGATCGTTGCCCGGTGCGGACAGAAGGTTCAGTCCCGGAGTTTTCACGGTATCGCCATACTGCAATACGCCCTTGACCAGAGCGCTGCCGGACTTCTGGGTACAACCTAAGGACTTATCCTCCAGAGTGGAGATACCACCCTTTTTGTTACCCGGGGAAGGATTCTCATAGATGGTCTGATTGTGGCTCTTGAAGTAATTCTTGAAGTCATTAATCAGATCTACGGTCTGGTGGAACAGTTCCTCGTTGGCACAACGGTTCATCAGAATAGTCTCTGCTCCGAACATCTCGGGAACCTCGGTCAGGATGGTGGTACCACCCTTGGAGATCAGCAGATCGGAGAAGCGTCCTACCAAAGGATTTGCAGTAATGCCGGACAGTCCGTCACTGCCGCCGCACTTCATACCGATGACCAGCCTGCTGACGCTGATGGGTTCTCTCTCGAACTTGGAAGCGTAATCGATCAGACCCTTGATGATCTCTACGGAGTCTGCGATCTCATCCTCGTGCTCCTGACATACCAGGAATTTCACACGGTTCTCATCATAATCGCCGATGTAAGGCTTCAGAACATCAATGTTGCTGTTCTCACAGCCCAGTCCCAGTACCAGGACACCGCCTGCATTGGGATGGTTGATCAGGTCCGCCAGGATCTTACGGGTATGCTCCTGATCGTCACCCATCTGGGAACATCCGTAAGGATGAGGGAATGCGATTACCTCTTCCACGCTGCCCTTAACGAATGCATTTGCCTGCTTTGCGATGGCGGTTGCCACGTTGTTGACACAGCCAACGGTGGGGATGACCCAGATCTCGTTACGAACGCCTACTTTACCGTCCGGGCGGTTGAATCCCATGAAAGTAACGTCTTCCGTCTTCTTCTCCTCTACGGGAGTAGGGTTGTAGGTATACTCCAGCAGATCGCCCAGTGCGGTCTTTACATTGTGGGTATGGATCCAGCTGCCCTCTTTGATATCCTCCTTGGCATTACCGATACGGTAGCCGTATTTGATGACTTCGCCGCCTTCGGGAATATCAAAAATTGCCATCTTATGTCCTGCGGGAATCTCCTCTCTGGCGGTAACGGTCTTAGAGCCGTCACCTACAGAGACTGTGATCTTCTCACCTGCCGGAATCGTATTTAATGCTACGACTACATTATCATTGTCATTAATTTTTAAGAAATCTTGCATAATGCTGCCCTCATGCCATTTGCCTTAATATCATCCAGATCTGCTACCACTGCATCGGTCAGTCCGGGAACCTTGTTCAGATCCTGACCGAAGAAATCTTCGTTACCTAAGAATGCGGTTACAAATGTACGTGTATCCTTCTGACAGTTTGCTGCGAAGAACTCCAGCACTGCCTTGTCATCCATGATGTTGTACTCCTGACCGTTTCTGTGACCGATCAGAGCCTTGTCACGGATCTCGGTACCGGTATAGAATGCCATCAGTGCTGCGATGGAGAAAGTCAGATGAGTGGGAAGCTTACCGGTCTTTTCCACATAGCCTAACAGGCTGGGCATACATCTTGCTCTCCACTTGGATACGGAGTTTAAGGAAATTGCCAGCAATGAATGGTCTACATAAGGGTTATTGAAACGGTTCACAACTTCACCTGCGAACTGCTTCAATTCGTCCTCGGGAAGAGACAGGGTAGGAATTACTTCGTCGTAAATGGTCTTCAGCATGAAGTTACGGATATCGTCATCCTGCATGGACTGTCTTACGATATCGTTGCCGCACAGATAAGAAGCCAGCACGAAGGAGGTATGTGCACCGTTCAGGATACGAACCTTTCTCTGCTTGTAAGGCTTCTGATTATCGGTAAAGATAACGGGAAGTCCCGCATCGGGAAGAGGGAACTCCTTGCTGATATCCTTAGCGGACTCGATAACCCACAGAGCGAACGGCTCACCGGTTACCATAATATGGTCTTCGTAACCCAGCTTCTCCCACTCTTCCTTCTCGGTCGCACGGGGGTAACCGGTAATGATACGGTCAACCAGAGTAGAGGTGAATACACATGCCTCATCTACCCACTTCTTGAACTCATCGCCCAGACCCCACAGCTCGATCAACTGCATTACGCACTTCTTTAACATAATACCATTGTCATCGATCAGCTCTACGGGAAGCATTACCAGACCCTTGCTCATATCACCCTTAAAGGTCTCAAATCTGTGATATAAGAACTTGGTCAGCTTGCCGGGGAAAGTCTTGGGAGGCTCTAACTCGAACTTATCGGTGTCGTCATATACGATACCTGCCTCGGTGGTGTTGGATACAACGAAACGTAAAGTATCGATTTCTGCAAGTCCCATGTACTTGTCATACTCGTTGTAAGTATCTACAGCGTCTGCAACGCTGGTTACGATTCTATTGATGATCTTGGCTTCACCGTTCACATTACCGCGAAGGGATACAGTGTACTGGCAGTCCTGCTTGTGGAACATATCCAGATTACCGAACTCGATGGGTTTGATCAGAACGATGTCTCCGTCGAACTTACCCTGCTCGTTGGCGATATCGATCATGTAATCTACGAATCCACGTAAGAAATTACCCTCACCGAACTGTACGACCTTGATAGGTCTCTCCTTTTTACCGGTCTTTGCCTTGTTTAAGATATCCATTTTGTCCTCCATTCTACGCTTAGCGTATCCTATCTGCGCCGTCTTACGGCACTCTATTACCTGCACTTACGCTCCCCGGCACGCCTTGCGAACGAATCCAAATTGTAGGAAGTTTATGTAAGTACTTTCATAATTCATTTTACTTCAAAAAAATGGTTTCGTCAATCACCAAAAGCAGAAAGTTTTATTTTCGCGAAACCACTGATTTTATCAGCAATATTTCATATTGATAAATTTTTGGCATACGAGAAGTTGAAAATGTCTCTTGAAAAAATAGAAGTCTTTCGTTATAATTCAGATATAGCTTTTTATGTAACTACTTACATTTTCTTACATACTTTGTTACATAGAAGCAGAGAGGAAGCCACAGATGACAATTTATGATATTTCTGAGAAGGCCGGTGTCTCTATTGCTACTGTTTCCCGTGTGCTCAACGGAAGCAACAATGTAAGCGAGAAAACCAAGAAAAAAGTTCTGGACGTAATCAACCAGTATGAGTACACTCCCAACGCATTCGCCAGGGGGTTAGGACTCAACACTATGAAGACGATCGGTATCATGTGTGCCGACAGTTCGGATCCGTACCTGGCCAAGGCAATCTACTATATCGAGCAGAAGCTTCGCGCCAACGGTTATGACAGCATCCTGTGCTGTACCGGTTACGACCTGGATACCAAGGCAAGCTCCATGAACCTTCTGATTACGAAAAAGGTGGACGGCATTATATTGGTAGGTTCCAACTTCATCTATGAGAAGGAAGAAGACAACAAATACATTACGGATGCCGCCGCACAGGTTCCCGTGATGCTTTTAAATGCAGCCATGGATGCTCCGAATGTGTACAGTGTTGTCTCGGATGATTTTACTTCCATGTACGACGCTACCATGGAGATGATCCGCTCCGGTGTGGAAGATATTCTGTATTTTTATAATTCCACTTCCTACAGCGGTAAGAAAAAACTGGCAGGTTACCGCGCTGCCATGGAGGAAAAGGGACTTCTCACCAACGGAAGCTTCCTGCAGCTCTACCAGGGTTCCCACGAGGATATTCCAGCTATGGCTGAGCAGCTGGTAAAATTACATACCAAGGGAATCACGTTCCACGGAATCATTGCCGCTGACGACTCCCTGGCACTGGGCGCTCTGAAATACGCCCGTGAAATGAAACTGCGTGTTCCGGAAGATCTGGCGGTGATCGGTTATAATAATTCCATGCTGGTGAACTGCTGCGATCCGGAGCTGACCAGTATTGATAATAAGCTGGAGACACTCTGCCAGCATCTGATCACAACGCTGATGGGTGTGCTTGGCGGCAGCGAGATGCCGAAGAAGACCGTATTTTCCGGAGAGCTGGTAAAACGAGGCACCACAAGATAGTATGCGGATGCATGCAATCATCTTGATCTATGACAGCACAAGGGTAGCTGCAAATCACCCTTTAGTATATTTATCACTATAGTCGCCGGATCCGGAAACGGATCTGACTCATATGAATATGGAGGATTTTTAAAATGAAAGCATTTATGGACAAGGACTTTCTGTTAGAGACCGAAACAGCCAAGAAGCTGTTCCACGACTACGCAGAAAAAACACCGATTTTGGATTACCATTGCCATATCAATCCCAAGGAGATCGCTGAGGACCGTCAGTTCGACAACATCACCCAGGTATGGCTGGGCGGCGACCACTACAAGTGGCGTTTCATGCGTTCCTGCGGTGTTGACGAGAAGTACATCACCGGTGACGCTTCCGATTATGAGAAGTTCTGCAAATGGGCAGAGTGCCTGGGCAAGGCTATCGGCAATCCCTTATTCCACTGGAGCCATCTGGAGCTGCAGAGATACTTCGGTTACAACGGCGTTCTGAACAAAAACACCGCTGACGAAGTATGGAACCTGTGCAACGAAAAGCTGCATCAGCCTTCCATGAGCGTTCGTAACCTGATCAAGCAGAGCAACGTTACTCTGATCTGCACCACCGATGATCCCATCGATTCTCTGGAGTGGCACAAGAAGCTGGCTGCTGATGACAGCTTTGATGTAAAGGTTCTGCCCGCATGGAGACCCGACAAGGCTATGAACATCGAGAAGCCCGATTATCTGGAGTATCTGGAGAAACTGGCTGCCGCTGCCGGCATGACCGAGATCAACTCCTTCGCAGCACTGAAGGAAGCTCTGAAGAACCGTATGGCATTCTTTGCTTCCATGGGTTGTAACGTATCCGACCACGCTTTAGAGTATGTAATGTACTATCCCGCTTCCGACGATGAGCTGGAAGAGATCTTCTTAAAGAGACTGAACAAGATGGTTCTGACCAAGGAAGAGGAACTGAAGTTCAAGACCGCATTCATGCTGTTCGTAGGCAAGGAATATCACAAGCTTGACTGGGCTATGCAGCTGCACTACGGTTGTAAGCGTGACAACAACACATTGATGTTCGAGAAGCTGGGGCCCGATACCGGTTACGACTGCATCAACAACTACGCTCCTTCCGCTCAGATGGCTGACTTCCTGAACGCTCTGATCGTAACCGATGAGCTGCCCAGAACTGTCATCTACAGCCTGAACCCCAATGACAATCAGGCCATCGGCACCATCCTCGGATGTTTCCAGGATTCTACCGCTGTTGCCAAGATCCAGCAGGGTTCCGCCTGGTGGTTCAATGATCACAAGACCGGCATGCAGGATCAGATGATCTCCCTGGCTAACCTGGGCAACCTGTCCGGATTCGTAGGAATGCTGACTGACTCCAGAAGTTTCCTGTCCTACACCAGACATGAATACTTCCGTCGTATCCTGTGCAACCTGATCGGTAACTGGGTAGAGAGCGGTGAGTTCCCCGCAGACTACGATACCCTGTCCGAGATCGTAACCGATATTTCTTATAACAACGCAAAGAGATACTTCAAGTTCCCTCTGGCATAAGAGACATAAGAGATAAGACGATAAGCCCCCGGTTAACGCCGGGGGCTTATTTTGTATATAGAAAGTTAGTGAAATAAATA
>DJEP01000009.1:0-5801 GCA_002431915.1 Lachnospiraceae bacterium UBA5895
TGGCGTGGGTGTGAACTGTAACAAAAAATAGGGGGGAATGCAAATGAGAGAGTTTTAACGGACACAAAGTGTGTATGATAAAAATAGACATTGACAAACACGAACAAATGTTTTATTCTAAATAAAAAGCAGAACATTTGTTCCTTGAATGAAAAGGAGACCAACATGGAAAAAGACGATAAGCTTAAAGCATTGGACGCGGCACTGAGCCAGATTGAGAAGCAGTACGGAAAGGGCGCGGTAATGAAGCTGGGAGATCCCACAGCGCAGATGAATGTGGAGACCATTCCCACCGGTTCTTTAAGTTTGGATATAGCCTTGGGACTGGGCGGTATTCCCAAGGGAAGAATCATCGAGATCTACGGACCGGAGTCCAGTGGTAAGACCACCGTTACATTACATATGATCGCAGAGGTACAGAAGCGAGGCGGTATTGCCGGATTCATCGATGCAGAGCATGCCTTAGATCCCATCTATGCGAAGAATATCGGCGTAGACATTGACAATCTGTACATTTCCCAGCCGGACAACGGTGAGCAGGCATTGGAGATCACCGAGACCATGGTACGTTCCGGCGCCATTGATATTATCGTAGTAGACTCTGTAGCAGCACTGGTACCGAAGGCGGAGATCGACGGAGACATGGGAGACAGCCATGTAGGCTTACAGGCACGACTGATGTCCCAGGCACTGCGTAAGCTGACCGCTGTCATCAGCAAGTCCAACTGTACCGTTATTTTCATCAACCAGCTGCGTGAGAAGGTGGGCGTAATGTTCGGTAATCCCGAGACAACCACCGGAGGACGTGCGCTGAAGTTCTATTCTTCCGTACGACTGGATGTCAGAAGAATCGAAGCACTGAAGCAGGGTGGTGAAGTCATCGGTAACCGTACCCGCGTTAAGGTCGTTAAGAATAAGATCGCACCTCCTTTCAAGGAGGCAGAGTTTGATATTATGTTCGGTGAGGGTATTTCCATGGTAGGAGATATTCTGGATCTGGCAGCCAGTTGTGATGTCGTAGCCAAGTCCGGTGCCTGGTATGCCTATGAAGGCAACAAGATCGGACAGGGGCGTGAGAATGCCAAGCAGTATCTGAAGGAAAATCCTGCTATCTGCGATGAGATCGCCGAGAAGGTCAGAGAGCATTACGGACTGAAGGCAGATGTTACTGCCGCAGCAGAGAAGGAAGAGTAGATTCATGCTGGTAACACAGGTTACGGAACTTTCCAAATCGAGAAGTAAAGTATATATTGACCAGGAATTCGCCTTTGTATTATACAAAGGCGAATTGCGTCTCTACCATATAAAAGAGGGCGAACCGTTAAAGGAAGAGGATTACCGGATCATCATGGAAGAGGTACTTCCCAAGCGGGCAAAGCTGCGTGCCATGAATCTGCTGCAGGGGAGAGAATACACCACATCACAGCTGCGGACGAAGCTACAGCAGGGCTTTTATCCGCCGGAGATCATTGAACAGGCAATCGACTACGTGGCAGGTTTTCATTATATTGATGACCTGCGGTATGCCGTGGACTATATTACCTATCATGAAGACAGCCGCAGCAGATGCCGGATCGAACAGGATCTGCTGGGCAAGGGAATCTCTGCGGCGACCCTGGAAGAAGCGTGGCAGGTATGGCGGGAGAACGGCGGCGAGCAGGATGAACAGGGCATGATCCGGGAGCTTCTTCATAAGAAGCATTACGATACAGAAAGCGAGACGGATTGGAAGGAACGGCAGAGGATCTATGCTTTTCTGGCAAGAAAAGGATTCTCTGCGGAGGCAATTCGTAAGGCAATCGACGGCATGCATGACGATGATTTCTAAAGATGTGCAATAATGCACAAAGATTGTTTTGATATCGGAACTATTTTTGGAGTAATTGCGACTTGTACTTGACAGAGGAGTATTTTCAGTTTACACTAATACTGTTGTGAATTGCTTGTTAGAATGTACATAAATTGCATTCTATTATGAACGATAATTTGTATTGTCGGAGCAAAATGTACAATGAAAATTTCATAAGGAGGTGCTCCTGTAGTGGACACTAATATTGTAATAGTATTAGTGGTTTCTGCAATCGTTCTTGTCGTAGCCGTTATCGCAGCTGTGCTGATCACAGCCAAAGTTACTACTTCCCACCTGAAGAATAATGCGGAGAGTACGATCGGTAATGCGGAGGAGAAGGCAAGAGAGATTATTGATGAAGCTCTGAGAACTGCGGAGAACAAAAAGCGTGAATCACTCCTGGAAGTCAAGGAAGAGTCCATTCGTACCAAGAATGAACTGGACAAAGAGATCAAGGAACGCAGAGCGGAAGCTCAGCGGTATGAGCGCAGAGTTCAGCAGAAGGAAGAGAACATCGACAAGAAAGCAGATGCCATCGAGAAGCGCGAAGCAAGTTTAGCATTCAGAGAAGAAACCCTCAACCGTATGAAGGAAGAAGTCTCCAAGCTGAATGAGCAGCGTGTGCAGGAACTGGAACGAATTTCCGGATTAACCTCTGAACAAGCAAAAGACTACTTATTGAAAATTGTTGAAGATGAAGTGAAACATGAATCGGCCGTGATGATCAAGGAAATGGAGAGTCGGGCCAAAGAAGAAGCAGACAAAAAGGCAAAGGAATATGTGGTTAACGCAATACAGAGATGTGCAGCAGATCATGTCTCTGAGACTACAATTTCCGTTGTACAGTTACCGAATGACGAGATGAAAGGACGTATCATCGGACGTGAGGGACGTAATATCCGTACCCTTGAGACCATGACAGGTGTAGACCTGATCATTGATGATACACCGGAAGCAGTTATCCTGTCCGGATTCGATCCGATCCGTCGTGAGGTGGCGAGAATTGCGCTGGAGAAGCTGATTGTGGACGGACGTATTCATCCTGCCAGAATCGAAGAGATGGTAGAGAAGGCGCAGAAGGAAGTCGAAGTAATGATCAAGGAAGAGGGAGAAGCCGCAACCCTGGAGGTTGGTGTACATGGCATCCATCCCGAACTGGTAAGATTACTCGGCAAGATGAAATTCCGTACCAGCTATGGTCAGAACGCATTGAAGCATTCCATCGAAGTGGCACAGCTGTCAGGGCTGTTAGCTGCAGAACTGGGACTGGATGTGAGACTTGCCAAGAGAGCGGGACTGCTGCATGATATCGGTAAGGCAGTAGACCACGAAATGGAAGGTTCCCATATTCAGCTGGGTGCTGAACTGTGTCGGAAATACAAGGAGAATGCTACTGTTATCAACGCAGTGGAATCTCACCATGGCGATGTAGAGCCTACTTCCCTGATTGCATGTATTGTACAAGCTGCTGATACAATATCCGCTGCAAGACCGGGAGCTAGAAGGGAAACATTAGAAACCTATACTAGCAGATTAAGACAGTTAGAAGATATCACAAACAATTTCAAAGGTGTAGATAAATCTTTTGCTATTCAGGCAGGTCGTGAAGTTCGTGTTATGGTAGTGCCTGAGCAGATCTCAGATGCCGATATGGTACTGTTGGCAAGAGATATTTCCAAGCAGATCGAAGCTGAACTGGAATATCCCGGACAGATCAAGGTAAATGTGATCCGTGAGAGCCGCGTAATTGATTACGCCAAATAACTGACCAGTCAGAAATGACAATTTCATAAGATGTAACAGACAGCCGTTGTATGGAAACATGCAACGGCTGTTTTAATGCATTTTGTACCCCAAAAAGTGAAAGTTCCCTATTGTGTTATCCGCTATCTTATAGTATGATATTCAAAGTGTATGATTGTATACGATTATCCAACATTCACAGAAGAAAGCGTATTCCCCGTGGAAAAAGACGAGAAAGGTATGGTACGAAATGAAAGCATATCAGGAATTAACCAAGGAAGAACTTTTAACATTGAAGGCAGAGCTGAACGCAGCATATGAAGATGCAAAGGGCAAAGGTCTGAAACTGGATATGTCCAGAGGAAAACCGGCAGTTAACCAGCTGGATATGACTATGGATTATCTCGATGTTGTGAATTCTCAGAGCGCCATGAAAGCTGAGGATGGTATGGATGTTCGCAATTATGGTGGTCTGGACGGTATTCCAGAGGCAAAAAAACTGATTGCTGATATTCTGGAAATAAAGCCGGAGAATGTGATCGTCTGTGGTAATGCCAGCCTGAATATCATGTATGATACCGTATCCCGGGCTATGACCCACGGACTTTTGGGCAATACTCCCTGGTGCAAGCTGGATCATGTGAAGTTCCTGTGCCCCGTACCCGGTTATGACAGACATTTCGGAATCACAGAGCATTTCGGAATCGAAATGATCAACGTTCCCATGACACCGGAAGGACCGGACATGGATCTGGTAGAGAAGCTGGTGAGTGAAGATCCCACCATCAAGGGTATCTGGTGCGTGCCGAAGTACTCCAACCCGCAGGGATATTCCTATTCCGATGAGACCGTAAGACGTTTCGCAGCTCTTACGCCTGCTGCACCGGATTTCCGTATTTTCTGGGATAATGCTTATGCGATCCATCATTTATATGATGACAGACAGGATCAACTGTTAGAGATTCTCTCCGAATGTGAGAAGGCAGGACATCCCGATATGGTATTTGAGTTCTGCTCTACCTCCAAGGTGACTTTTGCGGGATCTGGTATTGCAGCAATTGCCTCCTCCAAGGCAAATTTGGATGACATGCGGAAGTCCATGACGATCCAGACCATCGGTTATGACAAGATCAACCAGCTGCGTCATGTGCGTTATTTTAAGGATATCAACGGTGTCCGCGAACATATGAAGAAGCATGCGGCTATCATGAGACCAAAGTTCGAGGCAGTATTACAGGTATTAGAGGACGAGCTGGGCGGCTTGGGTATCGGTACCTGGACGAAGCCCAACGGCGGATACTTTATCTCTTTTGATGCCATGGAGGGCTGTGCGAAAGCAATCGTGGCAAAATGTAAGGAGGCAGGCGTGACTCTGACCGGAGCCGGTGCAACTTTCCCTTATAAGAAAGATCCGAAGGATTCCAATATCCGTATTGCACCTTCGTTCCCGACACCGGAAGAGATGGCAATGGCTACGGATCTGTTCGTACTGTGCGTAAAGATGGTAAGCGTAGATAAATTACTGGAAAGCAAATAAGTTGATTTAAGTTATATTTGGATGAGAAGGGATGATAAGTCATGCAAGAATTCAAGCGTATCAGCCGTGATCTGGTGGCGAAAGGTGCCATTATTGACTATTATCAGGATACCATGCAGATTCCCAACGGCAATATTGCAAAATGGGATCTGATCGACCATAAGGGTGCGGCTGCGGTCGTAGCTGTGAGAGAAGACGGCAAGCTTCTGATGGTGCGTCAGTACCGGAATGCCTTGGAGCGAGAGACGCTGGAGATCCCGGCAGGCGGACTGAACGGCAGGGAAGAGCCTACGGATCAGGCGGCTATGCGGGAACTGCAGGAAGAGACCGGCTATCATACCGATTATGTGGAACTGCTGACTTCCATCTATACCACAGTGGCTTTCTGTAATGAGAAGATCGACATTTATTTGGCAAGAGGTCTGAAGGACAAAGGAAACCAGCATCTGGATGAAGATGAATTCATCAATGTAGAGGCATATTCTGTGGAGGAATTAAAGCAGATGATCTATGATTGCAAGATTCAGGATTCCAAGACTATCTGTGGCATTCTGACCTATGCTTCAAAATATCTGAATGCATAATATGATGCCGGGGTCAAAAGGTCTAAACCCACATGAGCTTGCTCATAGGCGGGTGAAAGACCTTTTGACCCGCCCCGATATGAGCATA
>DJEP01000009.1:5875-34876 GCA_002431915.1 Lachnospiraceae bacterium UBA5895
GCACATGTCTAGCACGGAGCGGACCGGAGCGGAGCGGAGAAGTGGGAGTGCGTAGCACGGAACAATCCGTAGGCATCAAAGTCGGAGGCTTTTGACCCCGACATCATAATATATAAATTTACGATGTAAGCCCCATCCGGCAGAAAGCTGTCAGGTGGGGCTTTTTTGTGCCGGCAAAGCATGATCCGGTATGTTGTCCGCATATATTAACATAACACGGTGAAGCGGAGGGTGGGAATTTGTGGAAATGGGACAGATCGATGCTGCCGGCGGGAAAGCTTCCGCTGCGTTTTTTGTTTCTGATCGGATTTGGAATTGGATTGTTTGCAGCATATTTCGGACGGGGAATCTGGTTTCAGACCACGGAGATACTGGATGAAGACACATTGTACCAGATGAAATATATGACAGTGGACAGCGGGATTCTGTTTGCCTATGTGTTGTGTAAAAGATGCCGGAATTTTTTTGTACTCATCATTATGGCAACCACATATCTTGGGTTGGTGTTCTGTGGGGGAATTGCAGTAAAGTACGGATTCTCCATAGGCTTTTTTATAAGTTCGGCTGTTTACCGGTATGGAATCAAAGGGCTTTTACTGGGGATCGTAGGTGCATTTCCACAGTATCTGTGTTATGTGCCGGCGATACTTCTGCTGATCAGATGGTGTGAGGATCTGTATCGCAGTATTTATTTTTACCATAATATAACCGGGCAGGGAAAAAAGTCCCTGCCCGGCAGAGTGGGAAAACTGGCACTCATTCTGATGGTGCTCATTTTCGGATGTATATTGGAATGTTTCGTGAATCCTGTGCTATTAAAAGGATTCCTGCAATTTTTCTGAGCCTTATTCGTACTCGGCGATATCGTAGATCAAGCGTTCGCTGTCTTCCCAGCCCAGGCAGGAATCAGTGATGGACTTGCCGTAGCAGCCGGCACCTACCTTCTGGTTGCCTTCCTCGATATAGCTCTCGATCATAACACCCTTGACCAGCTTGTGCAGATCGGGACTGAGCTTGCGGCTGTGCATTACTTCCTTGGTGATACGGATCTGCTCCTTGAACTGCTTGTTGGAGTTGGAGTGGTTCGCATCAATGACACAGGCGGGATTCTTCAGATCCATTTTGCCGTACATTTCCCACAGACGGATCAGATCCTCGTAGTGATAGTTGGGGATGTTGGCACCGTGCTTGTTGGTAGCACCGCGCAGTACGGTATGTGCCAGGTCGTTGCCGTGGGTGTTCACTTCCCATCCGGTGTAGATGAAGGAGTGGGGATGCTGTGCCGCATATACGGAGTTCAGCATTACGGAGAAGTCTCCGCTGGTAGGGTTTTTCATACCGGCAGCCACATCGAAACCGCTGACGGTCAGACGATGCTGCTGATCCTCTACGGAACGGGCACCGATTGCTACATAAGAGAGAATGTCGGATACATAACCCCAGTTCTCAGGGTATAACATTTCGTCTGCGGCGGTCAGTCCTGTCTCCTGGATCGCACGGATGTGCATTTTACGCATTGCCATCAGACCTGCCAGGAAGTCCGGCTTCTTCTCGGGATCTGGCTGGCTGGTGATGCCCTTGTAACCTTCACCGGTGGTACGGGGCTTGTTGGTGTAGATTCTGGGGATCAGGATCAGCTTGTCCTTGACCTGCTCATTGACTCTTGCCAGACGGTTGACGTAGTCACATACGGAATCTTCGTTATCAGCGGAGCAGGGACCGATGATTACCAGGAATTTGTTGCTTTTGCCGGTGAGAACGTCACGAATCTCCGCATCTCTTTCTTCTTTGATCTTGGCTAATTCTGCCGGAAGAGGCAGTTCCTTGCGAATCTCCGCAGGAGTGGGAAGTTTTTTGATAAATTCGAAACTCATAGTATTCCATCGTGCACGGGGCACGTCCTTTCTGCTAAATGTCATTGCCCATTATAGCCCAGATCGCGCCCGGATGCAAGAAAATTTAACGATTTAAAGCGAAAAAGAGAAAAGAATAAATAAATTGCTGTGCTAAAGCGTTAATTTGGAAAATTATATTGACACACTGAAACGTTTGCCATAAAGTTAAATATGTAGTGAAAAACTGCGAAAAAACTACGAGAGAGGGCAAAATTATGTACGGAACAATTTGGGCATTACTACCGCCGGTGGTAGCAATTGTACTGGCACTGATCACAAAAGAAGTATATTCATCACTGTTTATCGGTATCGTTACGGGAGCACTGATCTATACCGGATTTTCTCCCATTGCGACACTGGATACGGTGATTAATGAAGGATTCATCAATTCCGTGGCAGATGCATGGAATATCGGTATTTTCATGTTCCTGATCCTGTTGGGAACCATGGTGGCACTGATGAACAAGGCAGGAGGCTCCGCAGCCTTCGGTGAATGGGCAAAAAAGCATGTAAAGACCAGAGCAGGTGCACTGCTTGCCACTTTCCTGCTAGGCGTGTTGATCTTCGTGGATGACTATTTCAACTGTCTGACCGTTGGTTCCGTTATGATGCCGGTTACAGACGGACACAAGATCTCCCGTGCCAAGCTGGCATATATCATTGACGCTACGGCAGCACCAATCTGTATGATCGCACCGATCTCTTCCTGGGCGGCAGCGGTATCCGGTATGGTGGATGAGGGTGTGTATTCCGGTATCGAACTGTTCGTAAGAGCGATTCCCTATAATTATTATTCGCTGTTAACCATCGTATTCGTCATCGGTATGGCACTGATGGGATTTGATTACGGTCCTATGGCAAAGCATGAGCGCAATGCCAGAGAAAAGGGTGACCTGTTCACCGAAGGTGAGCGTGTGACCAATGCAGACAATGCACCCAAGGGATCTGAGAGAGGAAAAGTATATGACCTGCTGATCCCTGTAATTGTACTGATCGTCTGTTGTGTCGTAGGAATGATATATGTCGGTGGATTTTTCGAAGGTGTGGGCTTTATCGATGCTTTCAGTGCAACGGATGCTTCCGTGGGACTTCCCTGGGGATCTCTGATCGCGTTACTGTTTGCCATTGTATATTATATGTGCAGAAGACTGGTATCCTTTAAGGAAGCCATGAACTGTCTGACCCAGGGCTTTATCGCCATGGTACCTGCTATGCTGATTTTAACCTTTGCGGTTACCCTGAAGACCATGACCGGCCTGTTAGGTGCGGATGTCTATGTGGCAGGTCTGATGCAGGGTGCGTCCACGGGACTGACCAATATGCTTCCTGCTATCATCTTCCTGGTAGCATGCTTCTTAGCTTTTGCTTCCGGTACTAGCTGGGGAACTTTTGGTATTCTGATCCCCATTGTAACCGGCGTATTTACCGACCCTGCCACCGGAGCGATCGTACCCGGAGCCGAGCACCTGATTATCATCGGTGTGTCCGCATGTCTGGCAGGTGCTGTTATGGGAGACCATTGTTCACCTATTTCCGATACCACGATCATGGCTTCCGCAGGAGCACAGTGCAATCATATCAATCATGTGTCCACACAGGTGCCTTATGTGCTGACAGTTGCGGCCATTTCTTTTGTGACTTATATCATTGCCGGTTTTGTACAGAATGTGGTGATCTGTCTGGCAATCGGTATCCTGCTGACACTGGCAACACTGTTTGTCCTGAAGCGTATCTTCGGAGAAAAGGCTGTCGCACAGAACTAGAAAGGAAATATTGAGATTCATGAAATACGATTATCTGGTCGTCGGTTCCGGCCTCTATGGTGCGGTGTTCGCAAGAGAAGCTGCCGACAGAGGAAAAAAGGTCCTGGTGATCGACAAGCGCCCTAATGTGGCGGGTAATATTTACACGGAAAAAGTGGAAGGGATTCATGTCCACAAATACGGTGCCCATATTTTTCATACCAATGATACGAAAGTATGGAAGTATATTACGAGATTCGCAGAGTTCAACCGGTTCACCAATTCCCCGGTGGCAAACTACCGCGGAGAACTGTATTCTCTGCCGTTTAACATGTATACCTTCAATAAAATGTGGGGTGTGGTGACTCCCGAGGAAGCAGCGGCGAAGATCGAAGAGCAGAAAAAAGAAGCCGGCATTACAGAGCCGAAGAACCTGGAAGAGCAGGCAATCTCGCTGGTCGGAAGAGATATCTTTGAAAAGCTGATCAAGGGATATACCGAGAAGCAGTGGGGACGTGACTGCAAGGATCTTCCGGCATTCATCATCAAGCGTCTCCCGGTACGTCTGACTTTTGATAATAATTACTTCAACGCCCTGTATCAGGGCATTCCCATCGGCGGTTACACGAAGCTGGTGGAAAATCTGTTGGATGGTATCGAGGTGCGTCTGAATATGGATTATCTGGAGCAGAAAGAGGAATTGGATCAGCTGGCGGAGAAAACAGTCTACACCGGTCCCATTGATGCTTATTTTGATTATTCGCTGGGAGCACTGGAATATCGTTCTGTACGCTTTGAGACAGAGGTGCTGGACAAACCGAACTTCCAGGGAAATGCGGCAGTGAACTACACGGACCGTGAGACCCCCTGGACCCGGATCATTGAACATAAATGGTTCGAATTCGGCAAGGACGCACAGGGACAGGAGTTACCGAAGACAGTCATCAGCAGAGAGTACAGCTCGGAATGGAAACCGGGAGATGAACCTTACTATCCGGTCAACGATGAGAAGAACGGAGCACTGTATGCCGAGTATAAGAAGTTAGCCGATGCCGAGCAGAATGTGATCTTCGGAGGAAGACTGGCGGAATACCGCTATTATGACATGGATGCGGTCATTGCTTCGGCATTGAAAAAAAGCGAAGAAGTATTATAAGACAAAGTTTTAACCTCATTAACTGATCTGCGGTTTTGCTTTTCTCTTGTTACGGAACTCTCTGACTGCAATCAGCAGATCGTAGCGGTATACCACTGTGTACATCACAGCCGCCATAACGAAAGCGGTGAGCACATCGAAGACGGAGTGCTGTTTGATGAACATGGTTGCCATGATGATTGAAGAAGCTAAAATCAGGGATCCGATGCGGATGCCCTTTTTCTTTTCGAAGCACTTGCTGCGGATAATCGCAAAGTGTGCGCCCAGGGAATTATATACGTGAATGCTGGGCCACAGGTTGGTAGGTGTGTCCGTCCGGTACAGAGCGGCTACCATGCGGGTGAAGATATTGTCTCTGGGCATCACTGTGGGGCGAAGGTGCTGCCCGTTGGGCCACAGTGTGGACACGATCAGAAAGATCGTCATACCGGTGAAGAGGAAAATACAGGTGCGGTAGTAATCCTCTTTATTTTTGAAGAAAAAGTAGATGACCACTGCCGCTACATAGGCAAACCATAAAAAGTAAGGAATGACGAACACTTCACAGAAGGGAATGTAATCATCCGCCGCCATATGTATGATCCGGTAATGCCCGGTGGTATTTTTCTCCAGCCATACGAACCAGGTCATATAAATAATACCATATATAATAAGTGGAATGGCATGTTTGTATTTCAAATAGAATGTCTTGAATTTTTCCATAAAAACCTCATTTCTCTACAAAACCTATGCTTCAAAATCAATTTTAGTATAGTCAAAGATATAAAAAAATCAAGGCTTTTTTGGAATACTTAAGCATTCTTAAGAAAATCTTTAGAGTGTGTTTATTTCACTCCGGGAGTGATCATCCGGATGGCACAGGGGAGACATTCTACCCGGAAACCACAGCTTTTTCTGGTCACTTCTCCGTCGGTATGTACCCACAGCGGAGAGGAGGTGGTAATGGACATCCGGGTCGCGGTATGCGCATTGATCCCCTTGACAAAATAGTGTTTGCCGAAAAAGGCGGTGGGCAGGGCAAGAAGCACCAGTCCCTTGGAAATATTACCTATCGAGCACAGATCCAGCACGCCGTCGTGATCGATGGCAGGAGGGCAGAACATGAAACCGCCGCCCTCGTAGCGGTGACTCATACAGGTCACGAACAGAAAACGGGGAAGGTCTAAGGTCTCTTTTTTGTTATGCACGGTATCTTCCATTGTCAGGGTACAGGAGACCTTCCGGGCGGTGATCAGCTGCTTTAGGGCGATTCCCAGATAAGTCAGCTTGCCAAGACCGATCCGGTTCATGGTATCCTTGATCCGGGAACTCATGGCTTCCGCACAGACGGCAGCGTCGAAGCCGATTCCGCAGCTGACGGCGAACAGCCTGGATTCTTTCGGCTGATCTTCGTCGAGATAAGTAAGTCTTCCTAAGTCCATGGCTCTGGGAGCGACATCCTGAAGGATCAGATGAAGGGCTGCTTTCGGGTCCTTGGGGATACCGAGATCCCTTGCCAGGTCATTGCTGGAGCCGGTGGGAATATAGCCCAGGATGACTCTGGAGGGATCTGCGATGCCCTGCAGGGCTTCGTTCACGGTGCCGTCGCCGCCTAAGACAATCAGTTTTAAATCGGGTTCGTCCGCATGCTCTGCGGTGATCTGTTCTGCCAGATGTTTTACTTCTCCGGCTTTCCCGGAAAAATAGCTCTGATATTCCACATTACTTTCATGGAGAGCAGGTTCTATCTGCTCGGACCAGATCTTTGCCCCTCTGCCGGAGCGGGAGGCGGGATTAATTATAATATGATACATGAGGATTCCTCATCTTTCGTGAATAGTTATATTAAAGTTTATTCTAACACACCCGGAGACTTCTGCCAACATTGTTCATTTTTCATCTTTGCAATTAAACGGTTCTATGTTATACTTAGTCCTAAGTTTTGCAACTATTCAGCCCCACATTCGCAAAACCGCCTCTTCGAGGCTTTCCTTTTGCTCATGTGGTTACTTCGCCGTATAAATAGGATCAAATGCTCTTACGAATGCAAGCATTCGACGCTCATTAGATCCTATTTACACGGCTCTGAATAGTTGCAGTTTATCACATTAACGTGATAGTGACATTAAGGAGGAATGAGGCATGTATTCATTGGATGAAGTAAAAAAAGTAGATCCCGAAGTGGCACAGGCCATTATTGATGAGGAGAATCGTCAGAACAGTCATATCGAACTGATCGCTTCCGAGAACTGGGTAAGCAAGGCAGTCATGGCTGCTATGGGCAGTCCTCTGACCAATAAATATGCGGAAGGTTATCCCGGCAAGAGATATTATGGTGGCTGTGAGTGTGTGGATGTCATTGAGAATCTGGCAATCGAGCGTGCCAAGAAGCTGTTCGGCTGCGATTATGCCAACGTACAGCCCCATTCCGGAGCACAGGCGAATATGGCAGTGCAGTTCGCGGTACTGAAACCCGGCGATACCATTATGGGCATGAATCTGGATCACGGCGGACATCTGACCCATGGTTCACCTGTGAATATGTCCGGTAAATATTTCCATGTGGTACCTTACGGCGTGGATGACAACGGATTCCTGGATTATGACAGAATGAGAGAGCTGGCACTGGAGTGCAAGCCTAAGATGATTATTGCCGGTGCTTCTGCGTATGCCAGAACCATTGATTTCAAGAAGTTCCGTGAAGTAGCGGACGAAGTGGGCGCCGTGCTGATGGTAGATATGGCACATATCGCAGGACTGGTGGCAGCAGGTCTTCATCCAAGCCCTATTCCTTATGCGGATGTAGTGACCACCACGACCCACAAGACTCTGCGCGGACCCAGAGGCGGTATGATTCTGTGCAACAAGGAAGCCAATGAGAAGTTCAACTTCAACAAAGCAATCTTCCCCGGCATCCAGGGCGGTCCTCTGATGCATGTCATCGCAGCCAAGGCAGTCTGCTTCAAGGAAGCATTAAGTGACGACTTTAAAGTATACCAGAAGAATATTGTGGACAATGCCCAGGCACTGTGCAAGGGTCTGATGAGCCGTGACATCAAGATCGTATCCGGCGGCACCGACAACCATCTGATGCTGGTAGACCTGACGCCTTACGGACTGACCGGTAAGGCTGTGGAGAAGCTGTTGGATGCAGCGCATATCACTGCCAACAAGAACACCATCCCCAACGATCCCCAGTCTCCGTTCGTGACCAGCGGTATCCGTCTGGGAACCCCTGCAGTAACCTCCAGAGGTTTGAACACCGAGGATATGGATCAGGTGGCGGAAGCCATTGCCATGGTCATCAAGGGCGGCGAGGAGCAGGTTCCCGCAGCCAGAGCCATCATTCAGAAATTAACAGACAAGTATCCTTTGATCTAAAGATTGGAGCATAAGAAAAGAGCCGAAAGGCTCTTTTCTTATGTTCAGAAATGCATAAAAAGGCTAGAAAAAGATAAAAATGGGGGTTGTCTTTCGTACTTTACTGTGCTAGAATATCCCTCAGTGAAAAACAAGTGTCCGTAATACAGATACGAACCGCAGAAAGGATAACATATGGGAGAAACGACCAAGTATTTCGTGGTGAAGCAGAAGGCAATCCCCGAGGTACTGTTAAAGGTAGTGGAAGCAAAGCGGCTTCTTGAGTCAGAGAAAGTTCTGACCATACAGGAAGCGGTTGATGCAGTGGGTATCAGCCGCAGTTCTTTTTATAAGTATAAGGATGATATCTTTCCGTTCCATGACAATTCTCAGGGAACGACCATCACGCTGACTTTCCAGATGGATGACGAACCGGGAATTCTGTCGGATGTGCTGAAGATCATCGCAGAGTACCGGGCGAATATCCTGACGATTCATCAGAGTATTCCTATCAACGGAATTGCATCCCTGACACTGAGTATACAGGTGCTGCAGACTACGGGGGATATCTCCCGGATGATCGAGCAGCTGGAGGAACAGTCCAGTGTACATCATGTGAAAATACTGGCAAAGGAATAATGTCGGAACGAAAAAGATAAAAGTGAGGAGAATATTATGATAAATGTTGCGGTATTGGGCTACGGCACCGTCGGCAGCGGTGTGGTAGAAGTTATCGAGAAAAATAAGGACATGGTAAATAAAAAGTCCGCACAGGAACTGGAAGTGAAATACATCCTGGATCTGAGAGACTTCCCTGGAGATCCTTACGAGAATAAGGTCATTCATGACTTCAATACGATCCTGCAGGATGACAGTGTGACCATCATCTGTGAGACCATGGGTGGTGTCGGAGCTGCGTACCAGTTCACGAAACAGGCACTGGAGTTGGGCAAAAGCGTCTGCACCTCCAATAAGGAGCTGGTAGCAAAGCATGGTCCCGAACTGTTGCAGATCGCCAGAGAACATAACTGCAACTACTTATTCGAGGCAAGTGTGGGTGGCGGTATTCCCATTATCCGTCCGCTGAATTATTCCCTGACCGCGGAGAAGATCGAGGCTGTCAACGGTATCTTAAACGGTACCACGAACTATATCTTAAGTAAAATGGAAAAAGAGGGCGCGGATTTCGATACCGTCCTGAAGGAAGCACAGGACAAGGGCTATGCGGAGCGCAATCCGGAAGCGGACGTGGAAGGTTATGATGCCTGTCGTAAGATCGCGATTCTGTCTTCTCTGATGTTTGGTAAAAATGTGGATTCTGAGAAGATCCCTACCGAGGGCATTACGAAGATCACCGCAGCGGATTTCGAGTATGCCAATGCTACGGAGCATACTATCAAGCTGTTGGGCAGAAGTCGTGCTATTGATGATGATACCGCGGAAGTTATGGTGGCACCGTTCATGCTTCCCAAGGAACATCCCCTGGCTATGGTACACGGTGTGTTCAATGCCGTATTTGTCACCGGCAACATGCTGGGAGATTCCATGTACTACGGACGGGGCGCAGGCAAGCTTCCCACCGCCAGTGCAGTGGTATCGGATGTCATCGACTGTGCAAGACATCAGGGCAAGGTGATCATGTGCTTCTGGGATAAAGAAGAAGTAAAGTTAGCGGACACCGGCGAGTCCGTAAGAAGATTTTTTATCAGAGCAAGAGCCGGAGCGGAAGGTGCGGTAGAGGCAGCTTTCCCCGGAGGCAAAGAGGTACATTTGGAAGACCGTAAGGAAGACTTCGGATACTTCACACAGTCCATGAAGGAGAGAGAATTCCTGGCAAAATACGAAGCACTGGGTGAGCAGATGCTCGGCAGGATCCGTCTTGTATAAAAAGGATATACTATTATTAAGATAGAGTTGAGGAGAAAATGTTATGTCAAAAGTAGTGAAGTTCGGTGGAAGCTCTCTGGCAAGTGCAGAGCAGTTCAAAAAGGTAGGAAACATCATCCGTGCGGATAAGGAGAGAAAATATGTGGTACCTTCCGCACCGGGAAAAAGATTTTCCGATGACACCAAGGTAACGGATATGTTGTATGCCTGCTATGATCTGGCAGATCAGGGCAAGAGCTTCAAGGCAGAACTGGACACCATCAAAGCCCGCTATCAGGAGATCATTGATGGTTTACAGTTGGATCTGGATCTTGGTGAAGAGTTTAAGACCATAGAGAAGAATTTCAAGGCAAAATCCGGAAGCAATTACGCAGCTTCCCGTGGCGAATATCTGAACGGTATTATCATGGCAAATTACTTAGGCTATGATTTCATTGATGCGGCAACTGTAATTTTTTTCGATGAAAACGGTGAGTTTGATGCGGCGAAGACCAATGAAGTACTTCGTGCCAGACTGGCAGAGAGTAAGGAAGCGGTAGTTCCCGGATTCTACGGTTCTATGCCCGACGGAACGGTAAAGACCTTCTCCAGAGGCGGCTCCGATATCACCGGATCCATCGTAGCCAAAGCTGCTAAGGCAGATGTCTATGAGAATTGGACCGATGTCTCCGGCTTCCTGATCGCGGATCCCCGTATCATCGATAATCCCGAAGCTATCGAGACCATCACTTACCGCGAACTCCGCGAGCTGGCATATATGGGTGCTACCGTACTGCATGAGGATGCCATTTTCCCGGTACGTCAGGAGGGTATCCCCATCAATATCCGTAATACCAACGCTCCGGAGGACAACGGTACCTGGATCGTGGGAAGTACCTGTCAGAAGTCCAAATACGTCATCACCGGTATCGCCGGCAAAAAGGGCTTCTGCTCCGTGAATATTGAAAAGGATATGATGAACTCCGAAATCGGTTTCGGTAGAAAGGTGCTGCAGGCATTTGAGGAGAACGGCATCTCCTTCGAGCATGTTCCCTCCGGTATTGATACCATGACCGTATTTGTGCATCAGGACGAGTTCATGCACAAGGAACAGAAGGTTGTGGCTGGCATTCACAGATTGGCAAATCCCGACACCATTGACATTGAGTCCGATCTGGCGCTGATCGCCGTGGTAGGTCGTGGCATGAAGTCCACCCGCGGTACCGCCGGCAGAATCTTCTCCGCACTGGCACACAAGAACATTAATGTCAAGATGATTGACCAGGGATCTTCCGAGCTGAACATTATCATCGGTGTGGCAAATGAAGATTTTGAGACAGCAATTCAGGCAATTTATGATATTTTCGTAATCACAAGATTATAATACAAATCATACAAAAAGACAGGTCGGTGTGACCTGTCTCTTTATATTTTATGTCTCTGAATACTGGATCATGTCCAAAATCGGTGTCCGCATGATGTACTGATACGCTTCAAAAATTTTCTCCGCAGGAACTTCTTTGGGAGAGGAGAGCCATAACCGCAGAATTTCAGTCAATAAGAGTGAATTATAATGTGCCAGTGACTGAGGAGTGATCAGGTCACTGGGCATTTTTCTCATGGGGTGTCTTGACAGAATTCGGAAAAAGGTCTGTTCCACATAATGGGCAAAAAATTCTCCAAAACAATTCTGACCTGTGATTTCAAACAACCGGTGATAGTATTCTTTATTTTTTTCAAAGCAGATAAACATCAGTTTGATAGCTTCCTGTTCCATGTCATTTTCAATAATGACTTCTACCTTACTACCGATATCCCGGTCGAACAGGAACTCGATCACCTCGTACTTATCCTGAAAATAATTATAAAAAGTAGGACGGATCACATGAGCGCCATCGGTGATCATTTTAATGGAAATCTTCTGAAAAGGCATAGTAAGTACAAGATCGCGAAAGCTGTCTGCCAATAATTCCTTTGTCTTCATCACAGGACTCCTTTTCCTATAAAAAAGATTCAAGATAGAGATATTATAAACAAAAAGGGAATGTTTCTCAACAGAAAACGACATTTTGGCTAAAATGTCGCAGAATTTTTACATTTCTTTAAAAGATGTAGAAACGTAAAAAACTTCGCGTTGGTGTTGTATCTTACCATATATCGGGAAAATGGGTAAAGTAAAATAGAAAAGAGAGAAAAATATTATAATCGGAGAAGGGAGTTGTACGGATGGCGTGGTACGAAATATTCATTGTATCTGTAGGACTTTCTCTGGATGTTTTTACCTATGCATTATACAAAGGTGCAATGCTTTCCCGGTTGGATAAAAAGCAGATCCTAAAGATGACATTGTTATTCACGGCATGGCAGAGCGGTGCAATGTTTCTTGGAAGCCTGATTTCAGAAATTCCTTACATTGCCATGAATTACCAACGGACAGAGAAACTGTTCAGGGCAGTGTCAGCGGTTATTTTCTTCCTGATTGCAGTGTGGCTGATTGTACGGGCTGTGCATATGCGGGATCCGTTGGAACGACGGGAAGATATTTTCGCCTGGAAGCAGCTCTGCGTTTGGGCAATGCTCACCAGTGTGGATAGCTTTCTGACAGGGATTGGCATGGGATTTTTGAACACCAGAGTAACATTGCAGATGATACAGCTGGCAATTATGGCAGCAATCGCTGTTGTTACCGGAATCTATACCGGGTATCGCATCGGCTGTCGGGGAAGAAGTCGTGTGCTGATTAGTGGTGCAATGATTTTTTTGCTCGTCGGGATAGATGTAATGTTCCGATATTACAGTTAAATCAAGAGAAAGATAGAACAAATATACAAAAGTGAGGTAATTAAAATGGCAGACATCAAACACAAAGTAGAGAGAGCCGCATTCGGCACTGCAATCGATGGCATCTTAAGGTATGTGAACAAGGACGAAGCAGACAGAGAAAAGGCATTCTTAAAGCTGGTAGATCTGTCGGAGAAATTTATGGGAGATACCTTCCGCAAGGAAAGCTATGATGCGGCGAGACGCATGATCCAGGATCCGGACAGTAAGTGGATGCAGTATGTGAACCGGATCTTAAATGAAGTAGATCCCCATGTTATTAAAATGTCCGCACTGGACTATGGTTTTGAAGCAGCTTTCTGCGGTAAAAAAGAAATCAATGAGATGCGAGTAAAGCATCAGTGCAATATCCCCTGGCTGATCCTGATGGATCCCACCAGTGCCTGCAATCTGCATTGTACCGGATGCTGGGCAGCAGAGTATGGCAATCGTCTGAATTTGAGTTTTGAAGATATGGACCGTATCGTTACCCAAGGTAAGGAACTGGGCATTTATCTGTATTTCTTCACCGGCGGGGAACCTCTGGTACGTAAGGATGATATCATCCGTCTGTGTGAGAAGCACGATGACTGCGGTTTCCATGCATTCACCAACGGTACCCTGATCGATGAGAAATTCTGTCAGGAGATGAAGCGGGTAGGTAATTTCTCCGTAGCCATCAGCCTGGAAGGTTTTGATGAAGTAAACGACTTACGTCGTGGTAAGGGCGTGTTTGATAAAGTCATGCATGCCATGGATCTGATGAAGCAGTACGGATTGATCTTCGGTACTTCCATCTGCTATACCGGCAAAAACTATAAGGTAGTCACCAGCGACGAATTCCTGGATATGATCATTGAAAAAGGAGCCAGATTCAGCTGGTACTTCCATTATATGCCCGTAGGAAATGATGCGTCCACCGAATTGCTCTTAGACCCGGATCAGAGAGAGTATATGTATCACAGAATCCGTGAGATCCGTGCCATGGAGGGTGGTAAGCCGATCTTCGCTTTCGATTTCCAAAACGACGGCGAATATGTGGGTGGTTGTATTGCCGGCGGCAGAAACTACTGCCATATCAACCCTAACGGAGATGTGGAGCCCTGCGTATTCATCCACTATTCCGGTGCCAATATCAAGGAAGTGGACCTGCTGACCGCGTTGAAGCAGCCTCTGTTCATGGCATACCGTGAGAACCAGCCTTTCAACTGCAACCACTTAAAGCCCTGCCCGATGCTTGAGAACCCGGAGATCTTACAGCGCATGGTACATGAGACCGGAGCTCATTCCACTGATTTACAGTCACCGGAATCCGTAGAGCATCTGTGCGGAAAATGTGCGGAGTATGCGAAAAAATGGGATGTGCGCGCACAGGAACTGTGGCAGAAGAGTCAGGAAAAGAAAAATACAGCAAAATAGATAATAGTTCTTTTACAAAAGTTTATATTTAGTTAATTGCTTTTTGCTTTTCGGCAGACCATAATAGGAACAAAGCTTAAAAATGTCCCTGTGTGGCGGACGAAAGGTGGTACTTCATGAAAGAGAAGTTACAGCGTTTCATGTGGGGGCGTTATGGTAACGACCGCTTCAATCAGTTTTTGATGATTGTGGCTCTGGTCTGCCTGACGCTCTCTTTTTTTGGGCTGAGAATATTTTATGTGCTGGCTCTTGCCCTGCTGGTCTATGTCTATTACCGGATGTTTTCCAGGAATATGAGCAGGAGAAGTGCAGAGAACCAGTGGTATCTTCGGAAAGAAATGAAGGTGCGCAGCTGGTGGCAGCGACAGAAGAAGCTATTTGCCGGACGTAAGGACTACAAGATCTATAAATGCCCGAAATGCGGTCAGAAGCTTCGGGTTCCCAGACACAAAGGGAAAATTGCGATCCGCTGCAGAAAATGCGGAGAGGAATTCATCCGTAAGACCTGACGTCAAAGCAGAACAGCAGGGATAAGAAAAATATAAGAGAAGTATAAGAAAGGATGGTGAGCCAGATGTTCGGATATATTGTAATTAATCAGTCGGAGATGAAATTCAAGGAATACGATGTGTATCATTCGTATTACTGTGGATTGTGTCAGAGCCTGAAGGAGCGCTACGGCGCATTGGGGCAGTTGTCCTTAAATTATGACATGACCTTTATACTGATGCTGCTCACCGGTCTGTATGAGCCCGAGGAGCGGGAAGCACAGTGCAGATGCGTGGCACATCCTTTTGAAAAACATCTGACCAGAAGAAACCTGTTCACGGATTATGTGGCGGACATGACGGTACTGTTTGCCTGTTATAAGGCGGAGGATGACTGGGAGGACGAGAAAAGTCTGAGAGGGCTGGTGTACAGCCGCCTTCTGGAGAGAAAATTCCACAAAAAGCCTTTAATGTATGGAGAAAAAGTAAAAAACATAGCACTGGCAATGCAGGATTTTGCCGATGCGGAAAAGCAGGGCAATGCTGACATCGATACCATGGCGGGACTGTTTGGAAAAGTCATGGCGCAGATCGTATCCTGCCGCGAGGATGAATGGAAGGATACGTTGGAGAGACTGGGATTTTTCCTCGGAAAATTTATCTATCTGCTGGATGCTTACGAGGATGTTGAACAGGATATTAAAAAAGGAACTTACAATCCGTTAAAGAAACGGTATGCGGAGCCCGGTTTTGAAGAGGAATGCAGACAGATCCTGACCATGATGATGTCAGAATGCTGCCGGGAGTTTGAACAGCTTCCTATCTTACAGAATGTAGATATTCTGCGGAATATTCTGTATTCCGGTGTATGGTGTCGTTATGAGATCGTGCGGAAGAAACGGAAGCAAAACGATGCAAAAGAGGTAACGGGCAATGACTTATGATCCATACAGTGTCCTGGGAGTGAGCAGAGATGCCTCCGAGGAAGAAATCAAAAAAGCATATAAAGCGCTGAGCAGAAAATATCATCCCGATGCCAATATCAACAATCCCAACAAGGAACAGGCGGAAGAGAAGTTCAAGGAGATCCAGGCGGCGTATCAGCAGATCATGAAGGAACGGACGGAAGGCTACAGCTACGGCGGTGCCAACTACGGACAGGGCTATGGAGACTTCTGGCAGCAGGCAGGCTGGCAGCAACAGACCTCCGGCTATGAAGAGGAGACGAGACTGCGGGCAGCAGGAAATTATCTCAGAAACGGCTATTACCGGGAAGCGAGAAACACCCTGGACGGTATGGGAGAGCATGAAAAAACCGCCCGCTGGTATTATTACAGTGCGGTGGCACATATGGGGCTGGGGAACAATGTGGCAGCCTTGGAACATGCGGGAAAAGCAGTGGCACTGGAACCGCAGAATATGGAATACCAGATGCTGTTACAGAGACTGCAGAGCGGCGGTCAGTGGTATGAGAGCAGACAGGCGGCTTACGGCTATCCCCATGTGGGAGGCAATGATCTGTGCCTGAAGATCTGCCTTGCCAACCTGGTATGTAATCTCTGCTGCGGTGGGGGCGGTCTGTGCTTCGGCGGTTACGGCGGCAGAATGTTTTAAAAAAGATACTTGCAATTTCTATGTATCCTCACTATAATATTAGATACAAGATGTAGATACGAAAATGCATGTGGAACACAAAATCTAGTAAAACACTAGGATTGGCAGATAGAGTCGTGTCGGGAACTTGCTTCCGATGCGGCTTTTCTTTCGGCTTATGCAGGGATTCGTATTTCTATGGGAATGATATAAAGTGAGGGAACAGCAATGAAGATTCAGAAGAGAGACGGCAGAGTAGTGCCTTATGAAGAGGACAAGATCCGGGAAGCGATCCATAAGGCGAACAACGAAGTGGAGGAGCGGTATCGTGCCAGTGAGGGACTGATTGAAGAGATCCTGGAGGATGTGCAGCAGGAGGGCAAACAGACCCAGACCGTGGAGCATATTCAGGATATGATCGAGGAACATCTGGTAGAGCACAATAAGTATACCCTGGCGAAGAAGTATATCGTATACCGTTACCAGAGAAGTCTGCTCAGGAAGTCCAATACGACGGATGAATCTATCTTAAAACTGATCAGGAATGAGAATAAGGAGCTGGCGGAGGAAAACTCCAATAAAAATACCCGTCTGGCTTCCACCCAGAGAGACTATATCGCGGGGGAAGTGTCCCGTGACGTTACCAGACGTCTGCTTCTGCCGGAACATATTGCCATGGCTCATGACAACGGTGTACTGCATTTCCATGATGCGGATTATTTTATCCAGCCGATCTTCAACTGCTGTCTGATCAATATCAAGGATATGCTGGACAACGGTACTTCCATCAACGGCAAAATGATCGAATCTCCCAAGAGTTTCCAGGTGGCATGTACCGTGACCACCCAGATCATCGCAGCCGTAGCCAGCAATCAGTACGGTGGGCAGAGTGTGAATATCAAGCACTTGGGAAAATATCTGCGTAAGAGTAAGGAAAAATTCGCAAAACAGCTGGAAGACGAGTTCGGAGATACCCTGAATCAGGCAGCCAAGGATAAGATTGTACAGATGCGTCTGCACGATGAATTAAAATCCGGTGTCCAGACCATCCAGTATCAGATCAATACCCTGATGACCACCAACGGACAGTCTCCGTTCGTTACCTTGTTCCTGCACATTGACGAGAACGATGAATATGTGGAAGAGACCGTACAGATCATTATGGAGATCCTGCGTCAGCGTATCGAGGGAACCAAGAATGAGAAGGGTGTCTATGTGACTCCCGCATTCCCGAAGTTAGTCTATGTGCTGGATGAAAATAACTGCTTAAAGGGCGGGAAATACGACTATGTGACCAAACTGGCCGCACAGTGTTCCGCCAAGAGAATGTACCCTGATTATATCTCCGCCAAGAAGATGCGCGAGAACTACGAGGGCAATGTATTTTCCTGCATGGGCTGCCGTTCTTTCCTCTCCCCCTGGAAGGATGAGAACGGAGAGTACAAGTGGGAAGGACGCTTTAACCAGGGCGTTGTCAGTATCAACCTGCCCCAGATCGGTATTCTGGCAAAAGGAAACGAGGAAAAGTTCTGGAAACTGCTGGACGAGCGTCTGGAGCTGTGTTATGAAGCATTGATGTGCCGTCATAAGGCACTGGAGGGTGTGGTATCCGATGTGAGCCCCATTCACTGGCAGTACGGAGCCATCGCCCGTCTGAAGAAGGGCGAGACCATCGATAAATACCTGCACAACGGTTATTCCACCATGTCCTTAGGTTATATCGGACTGTATGAGACCACCTATCTTATGAAGGGATGTAGTCAGACCGTAGAGCCCGGCAAGGAATTTGCCCTGCGTGTCATGGATTATATGAAGGATCGCTGCGCAAAATGGAAAGAGGAGACAGGTATCGCGTTCAGCCTCTACGGAACGCCCGCCGAGACACTGTGCTACCGTTTTGCAAGGATTGACCGGGAAAAATACGGTGATATTTCCAATGTCACCGATAAGGGATACTACACGAACTCTTATCATGTGGACGTCCGGGAGAAGATCGATGCTTTCACCAAATTCAAGATCGAGAGTGAGTTCCAGAATAAGTCTCTGGGCGGAGCCATCTCTTATGTGGAAGTGCCGAACCTGACCAATAATGTGGAAGCCATTGAGGAAGTGATCCGCTTTATTTACGACAATATCCAGTATGGCGAGTTCAATACGAAATCCGACTATTGTCATGTCTGCGGTTATGACGGTGAGATCATGATCAATGATAACATGGAGTGGGAATGCCCTCAGTGCCATAACAAGGATCATGCGAAGATGAATGTCACCAGAAGAACCTGTGGCTATCTGGGAGAGAACTTCTGGAATGCCGGCAAGACCAAGGAGATCAAGGCAAGAGTTCTTCATTTGTAATGTGCAGATAGGAAAAGGGAAGGAAATGTCCTATGAATTATGCGACAATCAAGAAAACAGACGTGGCAAACGGTCCCGGTGTGAGAGTGTCGCTGTTCGTCAGCGGCTGTACCCATCACTGCAAGGGATGCTTTAACAGTGAAGCCTGGGATTTCCATTACGGACAGGTATATACAGAGGAAACAGAGCAAGAGATTCTGCAGGCACTGGCCCCGGATTATATCCGGGGTTTAAGTCTGCTTGGCGGGGAACCTATGGAATCTGAGAACCGGGGGACGGTACTGTCTCTGGTGAAAAAGGTAAGGGAGATCTATCCCAAGAAGACCATCTGGTGCTACACCGGATATCATTTTGACAAAGATCTGCTTCGGTGGATGGAAGAAGGGGATCCGGTGATCACAGAGCTTCTGCCGCTGTTAGATGTAATCGTGGACGGGGAATACATGGAAGAGTACCGGAACCTCCGGCTGGCATTTCGGGGATCGGAAAATCAGCGGATTTTGGATGTACCGTTGTCATTAAAAGAAAAATGTGGTAAAATTTTACATACATAAGAGGATATGGGTCGAAAAAGGGATAACGACCCGTAAATTAATTGAGAAATAAAAGTACGAGGGAGTAGAAATTAAGTATGGAGAGCTTTCTGGATATGACATTAGATAGAAACCTCTACATCGGAGTTCCGGTGGGAGCTTTTCTCTGCTCTCTTTTTCTGTTGTTCTGTTTTTTCAATACCTTGAGGAGCCGGACGGTCCGAAGTCTTCGGGCGGTGCTGACATCCTGTCTGATCTGGACGGGCGGAGTGATCCTCATGCGCTTTCAGATATTCCCGGGAATCACATTCTGGCATAATTTTGCCCTGTTGGGACTATTGCTGATTCCGGTGTTCATGTACGCGTTCCTGTTCGGATTTTTAGAAATCACAGATCATGATACACTGGTCTACATATACGGTGTGCTGACGGTGGCTCTGGTACTCGGCAATGCATGGAGCAGCGTTATCCTGCCGGGGAATGCATTTTCCCCTTCGATATGTTAGGTGCTGTTGACATGGCAGTGTGCATGGTATATATCATGTACAAACAGTATCTGTTTGATTTCTCTTACCGTGTGACGGTAGGTGCAGTGTATTTCCTGGCAGTGGTGGTGGCATCACTTCCGTTAGTGATCCTGACCCATAATCTGGAAAGCGTACTGGGGAAGCTTGGAAGGTCTGCAGCCCAGAGGCTGATCCTGTTTATTGTTCTGCAATGTGCGTGGACGGTGTCAGTCGTCGTTTTCACCAGAAAACGGCTGGACAATATCCTTAATCAGAAGCAGAAGCATATGCTGGAAGGAATCCATACCTTACAGGACAGATACGGTGTATGCGCTGGTGGCGGCCATCGATGCCAAGGAAATGTATCCCAGTATGCGGTGTTGCTGGCACAGAAGCTTGGATTGTCCAGAGACAATATCCAGACCGTGAAGGTGGCGGGACTGTTACATGACATCGGTAAGATCGGTATTCCCGAGAGCATTCTGAAAAAGGCGGGAAAGCTTACGAATGAAGAATATGAGATCATGAAGAGCCATGTGGAGAAATCCATCGAAATGATCCATTATCTGCCGAACATGAATTATGTGATTCCCGCAGTCGTATCCCATCATGAGAGATATGACGGAAAAGGATATCCGAGAGACCTCAAGGGAGAGGAGATCCCGCTCCTTGGACGGATTCTGGCGGTGTGTGACAGCTTCGACGCCAGGATCTCCAAGAGAGCTTACAAGGAAGCGCTTAGCGTGGAATACGCTATGGGTGAACTGGAGAAAAAATAAGGGAACCCAGTTTGATCCGAAAGTAGCGGATGCATTTATCGAACTGATCAAAGAGGGAAAAGTTCCTTTATAAAAAAGAGGCACCCGCGGGTGCCTCTTTTCAAAAGGGGAGGATTAAGTATTATCGTATCTTCCGTAAGATCAAAGGAGGGGGTCCGATGATAGTAGTAGTTTGCCCGGGATCCATCCCATTATACATCTGAGATTGATATTTTTTTGTTGTTTTTGAAGTGAAGATGTTATATACTATGATTAATAATTCTGCCAATAGGTGAACTGCCTGACTGCTTGCAGGCTAGGCAGTTTATCTATTGCACGGATAAACAGACATGAACAAAAAGGACGTTTTAGCCCGGATTTCGAATGGATGTAACGATTTTGAGAGCCTGAAGGGCGGAAAAATCGTATTATTAAAATTATGTAAGGATGGTATTACAATTATGAATTTAATGGAACAGTGGAGATCAGTAGCATATAATGAGGCAACCGGTAAAGAGAAGCTGCAGCAGCTCTGGGCAGCTTATTTTCAGGAGGAGAAGGAGATTTACGCACAGCTTCTGAAGAACCCCGATGAAGTGGTAAAGGGTACGGTGAAGGAACTGGCTGACAAGTTCAAAGTATCTCTGATGACCATGACCGGATTTTTGGATGGTATTAACGACAGTCTGGTAGAGAAGAACCCTATCGATGATCTGGAAGAAGATACTCAGGTAAACTTAGGCTTCGACAAAGCGCTCCTGTACAAGAATATGGTAGCAGCAGAGGCTGACTGGCTGTACAATCTGGAAGAGTGGAACGCTATTTTTGACGAAGAGACCCGTAAGGCACTCTACAAAGAGCAGAAGTCTTCCACTACGATTGTGAAGGAGCAGAAGGTTTATCCCAACGACCCCTGTCCCTGCGGAAGCGGCAAAAAGTATAAGAAGTGCTGCGGCAGAAAGTAAATTGAACATAAAGGGGGTTTTCCGCAGGTTTGCAGAGAGCCCTTTTTTCGTTTTAGGAGCTTTAGGAAAGGAAGGGTTACATATGAAAATGCTGAAAGAATTAAAATGGGAAGCAATTCTTACCGGTGTGTTGTATATCCTCTTAGGGATAGTGGCGCTGGTGATCCCCGAGACCATGCAGAAGACACTGGGGTATCTCATCGGTATCGTATTGATTGTGGCAGGTCTGGTATCTATTATCTGTTATCTGCTTAGGGATGCCAGAGAAAACTATTACCACAACGAGTTCGTATTCGGTCTCCTCGGGATCGTGCTGGGAGCGGTAGTCCTGTACAAGGTAGAGATCGTTATCTCTCTGATTCCGTTTATTCTGGGAGTGTTGGTAATGTGCAGCGGATGCAGCAAACTGCAGGATGCCATTGACCTGAAGAGGCTGGGCTACGGCAGCTGGTTGGGACTTCTTATTGTGGCGGTAATCAACATTATTCTCGGAGTGGTACTGATCTACAATCCGTTCAAAGCAGCGATTCTGTTGTTCCGTGTTCTGGGAGTGATACTGATCTTAAGTGGTGCCGGTGACTGTTTCTCCACCATTTATTTTGCGGAGAAAATGCGCAGATTCAAACAGGAACAGGAAGCAGTGGACGGTATTTTCAAAGAGATCGATTCCGAGAAATAAAACAGCATACAAGAAGAGAAACTGGCAGGAGGAACATTGTGAACATTGCATCTTTTTTGTCTCCGAAGGAAGAAGTTACGTTTCTTCGGGACGATATGACCATCAGGCAGGGGCTGGAGAAGATGAAGCGCTACGGTTACACGGCGGTACCGGTGATTGATGCCGAGAACCGGTATGTGGGCGTAGTCAGTGAGGGAGATTTTCTGTGGAATATCTTAAGCCACAACAGTGAGCTGGGCAGCATTACCATGAAGAGTCTGGAGAAGCTGTTGATACGGGATATTATCCAGAGCGGCAAGATCCGTCCGGTATGTATCGATACCAATATGGAAGAACTGCTGGGACAGGCGCAAATGCAGAACTTTGTACCGGTGATCGATGACAGAAATGTATTCATCGGGATCATCACCCGAAGTGAGATCATCAAATATTTTATTAAAAAGCAGATTGAAGTAGCAGAAAAACAGATATAATTCGTTAAACAAATAAGAGAAAGGTGTGTAGAATCATGAAAAAGTTGGAAGAATATGTAAAGAGTATCCCTGATTTCCCTGAGAAAGGTATTATTTTCCGTGATGTGACAAGCGTATTACAGGATGCGGACGGACTGCATCTGGCAATCGACACCATGCAGGAGAAGATCAGGGATCTGGATTACGATGTGGTAGTCGGTCCCGAATCCCGCGGATTTATCTTCGGAACACCGATTGCATACAATAATCATAAACCATTTGTACTGATTCGTAAAAAGGGCAAGCTTCCCAGAGAGACCGTGTCCACCACTTACGATCTGGAATACGGTACCGCAACCATCGAGATGCACAAGGACAGCATTAAGCCAGGTCAGAAGGTTCTGATCGTGGATGATCTGATCGCTACCGGCGGTACCACCGAGGCTATGATCAGACTGATCGAGTCTCTGGGCGGCGAAGTAGCAGGAGTTGTAGTACTGATTGAACTGGCAGGATTGAAAGGTCGTGAGCGGATCAGCAAATACCGCCTGGAGTCAGCCATCCGCTACGAGGGAAAGTAAGGCATCGATAAAAAATATATGGAGCTGTTTCATCTATGACAGAAGAGAAGAACGAAGTCATTTTTGATGATGACAAGATAAGTAAATCAGAAGAATTCGTGAATCCGGATGAATTATATCAGGAGCTTATTCGCTGTGTGCAGAAATACCATCCCAGTGATGATATTTCCATGATCGAGAAAGCCTATAAGGTGGCAAGTGAGGCACATAAGAATCAGTTCCGGAAGTCCGGGGAACCCTATATCATCCATCCTTTGAATGTAGCCATCATTCTGGCGGATCTGAAGCTGGATAAGGAGACCATCGTGGCAGGTATCCTGCACGATGTAGTGGAAGATACCGTGATGACGGAGGATGACCTGCGGAGAGAATTCGGAGATGACGTGGCACTTCTGGTAGACGGCGTGACGAAACTGGAAAAGATCCCTCTGTCCGGCAACGGAGAGCAGTCGGATGCCAAGCTGGAGATGCAGGCGGAGAATCTGCGTAAGATGTTCCTCGCCATGGCGAAGGATATCCGTGTCATTATGATCAAGCTGGCGGATCGTCTGCACAATATGCGTACGTTAAAGTACAAAACACCCGAGAGCCAGCAGAGAATTGCCAAGGAGACATTGGAAATCTATTGTCCCATTGCGCAGAGGCTAGGTATCAGTAAGCTGAAGATCGAACTGGATGACCTGTCCTTAAAATATTTGGAGCCGGATATCTATTACGATCTGGTGGATAAGATTGCTGTGCGTAAGAGCGTCCGTGAAAAATATATCCAGGGCATTGTGGATGAAGTCAGCGAACATATAAAAAATGCCGGCATTGAAGCCAAAGTCGATGGTCGTGTAAAACATTTTTTCAGTATCTATAAGAAGATGAAAAACCAGCATAAGACGCTGGATCAGATTTATGATCTCTTCGCAGTGCGTATCATCGTGGAGACTGTGAAGGACTGTTATGCGGCACTGGGAGTGATCCATGAAATGTATAAACCCATTCCGGGACGTTTCAAGGATTACATCGCCATGCCAAAAGCAAATATGTACCAGTCGCTGCACACCACATTGATCGGCAGCAACGGGCAGCCTTTCGAGATCCAGATCCGTACCTTCGAGATGCACCGCGTGGCGGAATACGGTATTGCGGCTCACTGGAAGTACAAGGAGGCTTCCGATGGCAAAAAGCCGGAAGTACAGGAAGAAGAGAAGCTGGTATGGCTGCGCCAGATCCTGGAGTGGCAGCGGGATATGTCGGATAACAAGGAGTTCATGAATCTGCTGAAGAACGATCTGGATCTGTTTTCCGACAGCGTGTACTGTTTTACACCTACCGGTGAGGTCAAGAATCTTCCGGCAGGATCCACACCCATTGACTTTGCCTACAGTATTCACTCTGCCGTGGGCAATAAGATGGTAGGTGCCAGAGTCAATGGAAAACTGGTCACCATTGATTACAAGATCAATAACGGAGACCGGATCGAGATCATTACCTCCCAGAACTCCAAGGGCCCCAGCCGTGACTGGCTGAATGTGGTAAAAAGTACCCAGGCCAAGAACAAGATTAATCAGTGGTTCAAGAATGAATTAAAAGAAGACAATATTTTAAAAGGCAAGGAATTGCTCTCCACTTATTGCAAAGCAAGAGGTGTCAACCTTGCAAACCTGCAGAAGCAGGAATACATGGATGCCATTATGCGTAAGTACGGATTCCGTGACTGGGATTCCGTTCTGGCAGCCATGGGACACGGTGCCTTAAAAGAGGGGCAGATCGTCAATAAGATGCAGGAACTCTATGACCGCGACCATAAGAAAGAGATGACCAACGAGGAAGTTCTGGCCAGCATTGCGGAGAATAATGCAGCAAATGCACAGAGCGGTGCCGGCAAACCCGTCCTCATGAAGTCCAAGAGCGGTATCGTGGTAAAGGGCATCGCAGATCTGTCGGTACGTTTTTCCAAGTGCTGTTCACCGGTACCGGGAGATGAGATCGTAGGTTATGTCACCCGCGGAAGAGGTATTTCCATTCATCGTACCGACTGTATCAATATTATCAATCTGCCGGAGATGGAACGTGCCAGACTGATCGATGCAGAGTGGCAGCCGGAGGAGGCACATGCGGAGAAATATCTGGCAGAGATCAAAATCTATGCCAATAACCGTAACGGTCTGCTGGCAGATATCTCCAAGGCACTGACGGAGAAAAATATTGACATTATGTCCATGAATACCAGAACCAGCAGACAGGGACTGGCTACGCTGCAGACGACTTTCGAAATCAGCAGCAGAGAAGAATTGAACCGTATCATTGACAAGATCCGTGGTATTGAGAGTGTCATTGATATTGAAAGAACCACGGGTTAAATGTGGTGATGCCGGGAAAAGCGGCGGAACCGGGCAGAAAACAGAAAGTGAGTGTATTATGAGCAATATCCGTATCGGGCATATGACACTGGGGATCTACCAGACCAACTGTTACTTTGTGTACAGAGAAGACAGCGACAAGGTGCTGGTATTTGATCCCGCAGATCACGGGGAGAAAATAGAAGCGGCACTGGAACAACATGGTCTGCATACAACGGCCATTTTGCTGACCCATGGGCATTTTGATCATATCGGCGGCTGCGCGGAACTGAAGGCGGCAGCGACTGCTTATGCCGGAGAGCACGGAACGGAAGCTGTAAAGGTCTATGCCGGGGAAGCGGAGAGGGATTTTCTGCTGGATACGAAGAGCAATCTGTCGAAAGATATGGGGCATCCGGTAACGGTCACCGCAGATGTGTATTTGAAGGACGGTGAGGAACTGAACCTGGACGGCATCCGGATCAAAGTCCTGGCAACGCCCGGACATACCGCAGGCGGCATCAGCTATTATTTTCCGGAGGGGGGTTTTCTGATCTGCGGGGATACCCTGTTTCAGGAATCTGTGGGCAGAACCGATATGCCCACCGGCAGTATGAGCACGCTGGTGCGCTCGGTGAAAGAGAAGCTGTTTACCCTGCCGGAGGAGACAGTGGTCTATCCGGGACACGGCGACAGCACCACCATCGGACATGAGAAGAAATATAATCCATTTTGTGTATAACTATTCAGAGCTATATAAATAGCGTCAGATATTCGTCGAATTGGCATTCGTAAGAATATTTTATGATATTTATATGGCGAAGTAACCACCATGAGCAAATAATAAATTCTACCCAATATTCGCATATTTTTATGCTCATATCGGGGCGGGTCCTAAGGTCTTTCACCCACTTATGAGCAAGCTCATGTGGGTTTAGACCTTTTGACCCTGGCATCATAATATGCAGACATGTTATTTAGGAAAGCTGCGTAGCAGCGGTTTTGCGAACGGGGTTCTGAATAATTATAATAGTGAAATACATCAGGCACAGACAAAGGTTTCTGTGCCTAAATTGTGCCTGCGTTTTTGCAGATGCGGGCGAAAGGAAAGGTACAGGTAATAACGTGAAAGTAGTGAAATTATCCCATCCCAATTATGAATATGATGTGCATTCTCTGGTGAAAGCTTTTTATGCGGAGGAGCAGGTTACGGTCATCACTCCGGAGACGAAGCCGGAGAAGCTGGCAGAACTGGAACCGCAGGTCAGCCTGGAAATCGAACTGGGAGACACCGGGGCGAAAATCCGTGTGGGTGAAGAGACTTTTCTGTGGGATGCGGCATCGGAGAAAATTGCAGATGGGTATAAGAACGGCCTGAAACGTTTCCTGTACCGTACTTTAAGCAAGGTGACCGGGCAGGAGCTTCCCTGGGGAAACCTTACCGGCATCCGCCCGACGAAGATCGCTTACGGTATGCTGGAGGAAGGCAGAAGTGATGCGGAGATTCTGAATTTCATGGAGCAGAGCCATTATGTCAGCGAAGAGAAGGCACTCTTGGGAATCGATATTGCGAAGAGAGAGCGGGATCTGTTAAAGGATATTCACTATGAGGGCGGCTACAGTCTGTACATCGGTATTCCATTCTGCCCCACGACCTGCCTGTACTGCTCCTTCACTTCTTATCCCATTGCGGCATTCCGCAAGCAGGTAGATGCTTATGTAGATGCTGTCATCAAAGAAATGGATTATGTGGCAGAAAATTTTAAGGATAAAGTGCTGGATACGGTCTATATCGGCGGCGGTACGCCCACCACACTGGAACCGGAGCAGCTGGATCGTCTGGTCACGGCGCTAAAGACCAGGTTTGATTTTTCTACGGTGAGGGAATTCACTGTGGAGGCCGGTCGTGCCGACAGCATCACAAGAGGAAAGCTGGAAGTACTGTACCGCCATCAGGTCAGCCGCATCTCCGTGAATCCCCAGACCATGAAGCAGGAGACCCTGGACATTATCGGCAGAAAAGCCAGCGTGGAACAGGTACTTACGGCATATCGGCTGGCGAGAGAAGTCGGCTTCGACAACATTAATATGGATTTGATCCTGGGACTGCCAGGAGAACTGGAAGCAGATGTACAGCGCACTATTGACAAAGTGGTGGAACTGGCACCGGACAGTCTGACCGTGCATTCGCTGGCCATCAAACGGGCGTCCCGTCTGAACCGGTGGATCCAGGAGAACGGTGTCTCCATGCTCCGCAACACAGATGAGACCATGAAGATCGCGGCGGCGGGAGCAGAGAAACTGGGAATGAAACCGTATTACCTCTATCGCCAGAAGAACATGTCCGGCAACTTCGAGAACACCGGTTACGCCCGCCCCGGCAAATACGGGTTGTATAATATCCTCATCATGGAGGAGAAACAGACCATCGTGGCTCTGGGAGCCGGTTCAATTACCAAGAGAGTTTTCTCCGATGGGCGGATCGAAAGATGCGATAATGTCAAGGATGTAGGGCTTTATATCGAAAAGATTGATGAGATGATTGAGCGGAAGCAGAAACTTTTTGCAGAAGAATAAAAGGGTTTTTCTTCCTGAAATAGTACATCAAATGAGGGTTAGTACATCAAAAGTACATCAAAAAAATACCCAATCATACTGAATAACCTGTGAGATGTATTGAAGCAACCTAATAACTGTGCCTTAAAGGACGAATTCATTTTAGAAGATGAGTTCGTCCTTTTCTGTTATAGTCAATTATTTAACACTATATGGTGCAGCAGCAACAGATAGTGTTATGAGCAAGTAGCAAAGCGGATTGCGAATATCCGTTTGACATCAAGGAGGAAAAGAACATGAACAGTACAGCGTTAGGTGCAGAGAACATTATTTTTATCAGCGAAGCACATGAAAAATTCTACTATGAAAAATTAAAAGAGGTACGCTATCAGGATGTGTATCACAAGGCACTTTGCTATTGCCTTGGTATCAGTGATGATACGAGAAGAAATATCAATAGCATCTATGATTTTAAAACAGGATGTGTAAAAACAGAGTGTCTGCATGAAGGCTGGCAGACCAGTGGAAGCATGAAGGTTATACGAATGGCATTTAACCTGTATTGCAATGGCACACCGAGTGTAGATGATTACACAGAAGCAGAGGAACAGTTAAACGAGTGCAGACAGTATGTAGTGGATGACTTGTTCTGCTGCGCCTATGCACCATTCTTTTGGCAGGCAATACAGATTCGATATCCGGATTGTGCGGTCTATAACCGGGAACTGTATGCCTTATTTGGAGGAGCAGATTAATGTTAAAAGTCAGAGTAATGGGAACGAAGAATGATATTGCATGGTTTCAGAAAATCTTACAGCGTCATCCCAAAATCGAAGTATTAGAAATATCAGAACTTTATAGCAACAAAGGAACAAACAAATATTACAGAGCTTATGCGGAAGTGCAGAAGAGCAATGTAAAGAGCAGCAGATAAAAGCAAAATAGTAATAGGCTCTCGGAATCATGAG
>DJEP01000079.1:0-148 GCA_002431915.1 Lachnospiraceae bacterium UBA5895
ATGTTTTATCCAATATATCTAAATTGCTACTATCAATTCCTAGGATATCCGTAACACCAATAATTTCTTGTCCATCAAAAACATCCCCAAAAAGTTTATTATAAATTGGAACTACATCTAAACTACCAGTACCATACCCATGCATAAT